>CAYVSK010000051.1:0-4075 GCA_964453635.1 uncultured Weeksellaceae bacterium
CCACAGAATATTGGATCTGTTCCACCAGATCCACTTCAAGGGCTGCATTCTTAAAGACCGAGTTTACTTCCTCGACCGTAGTGGGGCGTTCTGTGGTGAGCTTGAGCACGGCGAGGGAGCCATCAGCGGTCGGGACCCGAACAGCATTGGCCGTAAAGCGCCCTTTCATTTCGGGTAATGCTTTGGCAACTGCTTTTCCAGCACCGGTCTCTGTGATCACAATATTGATCGCCGCGGACCGTCCCCGCCGTTCCTTATTGTGCATGTTATCGAGGAGGTTCTGGTCATTCGTATAGGCATGGATGGTCTCAATGTGGCCCTTTTCGACCCCGAATTCATCCCGCATTACCTTGATCGGGGGAACGATGGCATTGGTGGTACAGGAAGCAGCGGTATAGATCCGCTCCTCTTTATCAACGTCGAGATGATTTACACCGAACACCAGATTGGGAAGGTCGCCCTTTCCAGGGGCCGTGAGCAAAACATGACTCACCCCCTTCGCCTGGCAATGTTTCCCGAGCGTTTCCCTTTCTCTGAACACACCAGTGTTATCAATGACCAAGGCATTGTCGATGCCATATTGGGTATAATCCACATTGCCGGGATCCTGAGCCTCGATCATTTGGACTCGCTGGCCATTAATGGTGAGCACCATTTGCTCGGGGTCCACTTCAACGGTTCCCGGAAAAGGTCCATGCACAGAGTCATTGCGCAAAAGGGAAGCCCTTTTGTGGATCTGGTCCTCGCTATTGCTCCGGGTCACGATGGCCCGGAGTCGCAATTGGTTGCCGGCGCCTGCTTGCCTGATGAGCTCACGGGCACAGAGACGACCGATCCTTCCGAACCCATAAAGGATAACATCTCTCGGTTCAAGCCCATTCATCCCACCACCGAGAAGAGAAGCGAGTTTGGTCCCCAAAAATTCCTTTATCCCCGCATAGCCTTCCTTTTCTTCCATCCACTCGTAGGCCAGTTTACCCACATCGATCTTGGCCGGTTTGAGGTCCATCTCGGCCAAGCTTTCTGCAATCGCTGCAGTATCCTCGATCCGAATGGGTTTATTCACAAAATCAGCAGCATAGGCATGGAGGTTGAGGACCTCGGATACACTCCGGTCGGTGATCGGATTCCGGAAAAGGACGAGGTCCACCGACTTGCCAAAGGACAATTGGCCACTGGCTGAAAGCAAAGCCAGGGCCCGCTGTTCTTTCCGGACCCAATCCTTCATCCCTTGATCATAGACCTGCTCGCCTTTATTCACGGTTTCCGTAGCCATTTTTGGTGCAATTCACTGTCCGAGATAAGCTTTTAACAATTTGCTCCTTGAGGTATGGCGAAGCCGTCGGATCGCCTTCTCCTTGATCTGGCGGACCCGTTCCCGCGTAAGGCTGAACTTTGTGCCGATCTCCTCAAGAGTGAGCCCATGGTTCATTCCGATCCCGTAAAAGAGCTTGATCACGTTCTTTTCCCGAACACTTAATGTAGAGAGGGAACGTTCGATCTCTTTGATCAGCGACTCCGACAAAAGCGTATGATCGGCTTTGGGTGAATCCTTGTTCTCGATCACATCGATCAGGGAGCTGTCCTCCCCGTCCTCGAAAGGAGCATCCATGGAAACATGGCGTCCCGATACCTTCATGGTATCAGCCACTTTGTGTTCGGGGACTTCGAGGGTATCGGCCAGCTCTTTTGCCGATGGAGCCCTTTCATATTCCTGCTCAAGCTTCGAGAAGGCTTTGTTGATCTTGTTCAGGGATCCCACTTGATTAAGGGGTAAACGCACGATGCGGGATTGTTCGGCCAAAGCTTGCAAAATGGATTGACGGATCCACCAAACCGCATAAGAGATGAACTTGAAGCCCCGTGTCTCATCAAATCGTTGAGCCGCTTTGATCAGCCCGAGATTGCCTTCGTTGATCAGGTCCGGAAGGGAGAGCCCCTGATTCTGATATTGCTTTGCAACAGAGACCACAAAGCGAAGGTTGGAACGGGTCATTTTCTCAAGGGCTTCCTGATCCCCCTGCTTGATCCTCTTTGCCAACTCAACCTCCTCTTCGGCCGTGATCAGCGATTCCCTACCGATCTCCTGAAGATACTTGTCGAGGGATTGACTCTCCCGATTGGTGATCGACTTCGTGATCTTTAATTGCCTCATCGATCAGAAGTTTTTTGTTCCAACTAAAAGAGCGAACGAAAATGTGATATCCGCCTGGACGGATCAAAGGCTGAAAGGGGCCAGCTTTTGAAGTTACATTCCTGTATCTTCATTATCCACCGCCTCCCATATTCCGTCCGTACTTGTCCATGAACTCCTTCCAGGTCTTGTCCTTGTAACCTTCCGGATCGGTATCGAAATAGGTGTCCGCTATTTCTTTCTCGTCCACCTCCTCAGCTACGGTCTTACGTGTCATCCCCTGGACTTTTGCCGTGAATTCAAGTGGAAATCCCTTCAATTCTTTAAAGGTATTGTGTACCGGCGGTATGGATTCCGTATAGAAAACGGTCTGCTTTTGTTCCTTCCCATCGACCCGGGTGGTCACAACAGCTTTCTTACACTCATAGCCAGCGATGGTCTTGGTCTCATCTTTGTACTCGACCTTTCTCTCAGCGTCGGAATTTCCTTGCATTCCCATGGTCTGATCAGGTCCTCCCTGTACCCGGATCTTCTGCCCCATAAGGTCGACGAGCATGGTCATGGAATCGGTCTCGGAATCCAGGATCATGACCTGCTTACCGCTCATTCCCATACTTTGTTCGAGACGCCCTTTCCCATCCTTCACATAGAAAGTCGACTCATTGGGCAACATGCCCTTGTACTGTTCCATTTCCGGCGGAATGTTCTCATAGGTAATGGAATAGGACACCTTGCCTTCGAAATCCGGATAGCTTTTTTCTTTTGTTTCACTGGTACCGGAAGGGCCCGAACACTTCCAGGATATCGTTATGATGAAAACCACCAGTGTGGTCCAGAAAACAGTTCGGCCAGGATTAAGGACCCCTTGTGAGATATTACGCTTCATGCTAGGATTTGATTTGGTCAGCTTCTTTGTCACAAAACACACCCACATTAGCAGCGATTAAAGAGCGCTTCATCGATCCCGAATAGAAAGGAGTGCCAAAATTATCCAATTTGGACCGGTTTTGAGTGATCGCTTCAAAGGTCGAAGTTCTTGGCGATATCCTTGAGCTCTTTCTCCATCGAACGCATGGAGACCTCCTCATATCCCTCGGACCTGAACTCCTTTGGTTTCACGGTTCGGGGTTTCACCGCCTTGGCCCGCAGGCGCATTCGGATCCCGAAACGTTCGATCTCGTAGGCCAGCAACACCCCATCGATCTTGTGGTATTGATTACACCAGTTGGGGTCCTTCATGGCTATTTCCTCCGTATAGTATACTTCCACAGCAGGCTGATCAATAGCATCGAAGATCGCTATGGCTTTTTTGCAGGGATATCCCGCTACCGTATCAACCCCCTCACCCTTGAACACCGTCATATCCGGAAAATCCTTTACAAGTTGCTGGACTTCCTTACGGTCCATAGTGACCTTCACTTTTTTCCCCATCAGCTTAAGCCTTTGCTCCGCTGTGCTATCCGTCCGATCGGCGTAAAGGCTGTTCTTAAAGACCTTGGCCGAGCTGATCTCGGTAATGAAACGGTCCTTTTTGAACTTCATGGTCATTTTATCCGGCAGAAAACTGGCCATCAAGCCGTCCGTATCGGCATAGGGATAACTCACATCGTAAACGATCTCTCCTTCCGAGATCCGTCCATAATATTCCCCTGTGAGCTCGTTACAGGAAACGACCAAGAAGATCACGGGCAAAAGCAGCAAGCAGGAAAGGATCCGCCGAGGTGGTAACAAGGGCTGCCATGCTTTTCTTTCAGGGGTCAAGAAGGGGTTTCTTTTCACGGATCGGATCAAAGTTCTAAACGATATAGCGATTCCCTGAAATAAAGATGGAAATACAGATCGGATATAGCATTGTTCGCCCTGAACAGGAAGCCAATCTACAAAATTTTCCCGTAAAAGCACGTACATTGAACGACCAAGTTGATCCAAAGCACGTCAGGG
>CAYVSK010000051.1:4085-5572 GCA_964453635.1 uncultured Weeksellaceae bacterium
ATTCTCCTCCACGATCCCTCCCTTATATTTATCCCACTTTATTTTGCAGTTATGTTGCTCAAGGGCTTGCTTTCCTCAAGGGGATTCCGATATGGCGTGGTCCTCTTTTTACTCGGGATCGCGTTCCCGAAGATCAGCCGAGCGGATACCCTTTCAGGGTTGTCCGCAGTAAAAGAACACGAGGTAAGGATCGAGCTCCCCGATGTGATCATGCGGGACGTAAGCTATTCCATCGGGCTCGAAGTTCCTCCGGAAAAGGTGGGTTGGGGAGAACAGAAGCTTCGCATAGAAGTGAACGGGGATCCCCGGACCATCCGGATCAAAAAGGGAAAGGGGACATTCGATAAGACTTTCAGGGGGCGCGATAGTCTTACAGTGAATGTCGGAGACCACAAACTTGTTCGAAAGCCCCATTCCCTGCCCTTGTGGGCATCGATACTCCCTCCCCTATTGGCTATAGCGCTGGCCCTGATCTTCAAAGAGGTGATCGCTGCACTCGTGGGCGGTATCTTTCTCGGAACTGCTTTTATTTACTGCTATCAGTACGGAGGCGAGGGTGTCCTTCGCGGATTCTTTGCCATTATAGACACCTATATCATTGGTGCCATGAATGACTGGGGGCACCTTGCGGTGATCCTTTTCTCGACCACGATCGGTGGCGTGGTGGCCCTGATCACCAGAAATGGTGGGATGAAAGGGGTTGTGGATAAGATCGCTGCAAAGGCCAACACTGTTCGGAACGGTCAACTCGCCACTTGGCTTCTGGGGATCGCTATCTTTTTTGATGACTACGCCAATACCCTGGTGGTCGGGAACACCATGCGACCGGTCACGGACCGCCTCAAGATCTCGCGGGAAAAGCTGAGCTACCTCGTGGACTCGACCGCAGCCCCGATCGCCTCTGTGGCTTTCATCACGACCTGGGTCGGGGCGGAACTGGGATATATTCAGAACGGACTGGATGCCATCAACAAAAATGGAGTGGTCGTCACCGAAGGGGTTTACTCGGTCTTCCTCAATTCGCTCCAGTATTCTTTTTATCCCCTTCTTACCCTCGGCTTCATATTAATGCTTGTGCTGCGGGGACGGGATTACGGTCCCATGTTCATCGCTGAACAGAAGGCCCGCAAGAGCGAGCGGATCACGATCAGCGAACGCGAAGAGGAGCGATCATCCGACCGGGAAATGGCTTCCCTTCAGCCGGAAAGTTCGGTCGTGGCACGTTGGTGGAACGGGGTCATCCCCATCCTGGTGATCATCCTCGGTACCATCATAGGACTTTTCTATACGGGAAAGACGGCTTGTTACGAGACCCTGCAAGCCCAACAGGTCGACCTGGGGCCCACTTTTTATGCAGTATGGAACAACTTACAGCTACTGCCCTCCCATCCCACCGGCTTTTTCGAAAAACTGGGCATCCTGATCGGCAATTCGGACTCCTATACAGCCCTTTTGTGGTCATCTTTCGGAGGCTTGTTCGTAGCCCT
>CAYVSK010000051.1:5582-10887 GCA_964453635.1 uncultured Weeksellaceae bacterium
AGCCCTGGCGCTTACCCTCTTTCACCGCATTATGTCCCTCAAGGATGCGGTAGAATCTGTCCTGGTAGGTTTTAAGACCATGCTGGGCACGATCATCATCCTGATCCTGGCCTGGTCACTGGCCGGTATAACCGAGGATATGCAAACGGCCCAATTTCTGACAGGGATAATGGGGGATGCGATCGCCCCCTGGATCGTTCCCGCCCTCACCTTTATTCTTTCAGCACTCGTTGCTTTTTCCACTGGTTCATCCTGGGGGACCATGGCCATCGTTTATCCCCTTATGATCCCCACTGCATGGGCGATCTGTCAGGGACAGGGTTATGAGGCCGGCGCCTCCATGGAGATCGTTTACAATGTCGTTTCCACTGTTCTGGCCGGATCCGTCCTCGGAGACCATTGCTCTCCGATATCCGATACCACGATCCTCAGTTCCCTCGCCAGCAATTGTGACCACATCGACCATGTCCGGACACAAATGCCCTATGCCTTGACCGTGGGTTCTGTTGCCTTATTGTTGGGAACGGTTCCGGGTGCGCTCGGTGTTAGCTCACTGATCACGATCCCAACAGGGCTGGTGGTCCTTTATATCGCGATTTCCTTGATCGGGAAGAAAGTGGAGGCCTGAACGCCTCCCCGAGCACCCAATTGTTCGGCACTTTCCCTTTTAATCGTAAATTGCGGCCCATGGACACGAAAACCCTCTTCATCTTTGAGCTTTAAGGAATTCGAACTGGACCCGAACATTCTCGGGTCGCTGGATGCCATGGGGTTCACTGAACCCACGCCCATCCAGGAAAAAGCCATACCGATCATCAAGCAAGGAAAGGACCTGATCGGTTGTGCTCAAACCGGCACCGGAAAGACAGCCGCTTTTTTGCTTCCCTTGTTGGACCGAACAGAGCGGGAAGAGAGCGAAGGCACTCAAGCTCTTGTGGTGGTCCCGACCCGGGAATTGGCCATGCAGATCGACCAGGAATTGCAGGGTTTCGGATACTTTTCCAAGACCTCCTCCATTGCCATCTATGGTGGAGGGGACAGCAATGCATGGGATATTCAAAAAAATGCCCTCGAGAACGGGGTCGAGATCGTGATCACCACGCCAGGGCGTTTCCTCATGCACATGAAGCTTGGTCATGTTGACCTTTCTCCCCTTCAGACCCTCATTCTAGATGAAGCGGACCGGATGCTGGATATGGGGTTCTCAGAAGACATCATGAAGATCGCCGGGGAAACCCCCGAATCCCGGCAGACCCTCCTTTTCTCCGCCACTATGCCCCCTCAGATCCGTGAATTGGCGAACCAGCTCCTGAAGGAACCGGAAGAGATCAATATCGAGACCGCCAAACCTGCGGATAACATCATCCAGGGGGCCTATTCGGTTTACGAGAAACAAAAGCTTCCCCTCATTCAGTCATTGTTGTCCGACAAACACGACCTCTCCAGTGTACTGATCTTCGTTTCCACCAAACGACGGGCCGATGAATTGGGCAAGACCCTGAAGGACACCGGGCTGAATGCGCAATCCATTCATTCAGACCTCTCTCAGGAAAAACGGGGAGAAGTGCTGCGCGCTTTCCGAAGCAAAAGGATCCAAGCGCTTGTAGCCACGGACGTCCTCCAAAGAGGGATCGACATCAAAGGCATCCAGGTGATCATTAATTACAACGTACCCCGCGATCCCGAAGATTACGTTCACCGGATCGGGCGGACGGCTCGCCTCGATGAGGAAGGGGTCGCCCTCACCCTCATTAATGAAGAGGAACAGCGATATTTCCAACGGATCGAGAAATTCCTCGGGAAAAATATCAGCAAACTTCCTCTACCACCCGGTTTCGAACCTGGACCGGAATACGACCCCAAGAAGCATAAGGGTAGCAAAAAAGGAAGAAGAGCTCAAAGAAAGTAGTCGGGGTGGGCGGATTCGAACCGCCGACTTCCACGTCCCGAACGTGGTGCGCTGGCCGGACTGCGCTACACCCCGTAACCCGAAAAGGATCCTGAAAAGTTCAGGGGGTCATTTTTCCCTTTCTTCCTCACCACCAGCATTCTTCTCCTCATTTTCCTCTTCCGTTTCTTCATGCAGCTCATCACCCTGGTCATCAACGGACTCTTCATCACCAGTGCTGCTCTCTTCATCACTTTGGGATTCCTCAGCAGCTTCACTTTCTTCTAAACGGGATGGGGCTTTTTTCTCGTACAAGTATGCCTTGCCCGTCTCGTACTTCTCGTGCAGATGCCGCATGATCGCTCGCCGATGTTTGGCGAATTTCTTTACGATCCGGGGCACAAGGAACATCTTGCGCCTATCGTACTTGAGGAAAAAATTCAGCAGCTGCTTTTCGAACTTTTGCTCTTCTTGCCTATTTGCCATAGGTCCTGATTAAAATTGAGATCCCGGCAAATATAGAGATTCTTTGAGACCCGGTTTAAATGATCGCTCTATTTTCTGATCCCAAGAAAGGAATATCAAGTTTTGTTCCCTCCTGAAAGGATGATCCCCACCCGTTTTCCCCGGAATTTTTCAGGGGTTCGAAGGACCGCTGCAAGTGGCACAGCTCCAGAAGGCTCGACCACAAGCTTCATGCGTTCAGCAATAAGATGCATAGCAGCTATGATCCGTTCATCCTCTACCCCCAACATATCATCAACACAGGAAAGGATGACCTCGAGGTTCTCCTCCCCCACCGGAACCCGCAATCCATCAGCAATGGTCTGTTCTTTCAGGGGTTCTCGCGGTTCCATGGCATGAAAAGAACGAACGACATCATCCGCCTTCGAGGGTTCAACGCCGATAAGCTCCACCGAAGGATGAAAGCTTTGCAGATACAAAGCCATTCCGGCCATCAATCCCCCACCCCCGACGGGAGCAACGATCGTCGTAAGATCCCCCACTTGTTCGGTCAATTCCATTGCAACAGTAGCCTGCCCCCGCACGATCGCTCGGTCCTTAAAAGGCGGGACAAAAGCAGCTCCGGTCTTTTCAACGACCGCTTCCAGCTTTTCAGATCTTCCCTGAAGGGTCGGCGGAGATTCAAGGATCTCAGCTCCATAGGCGCTTACAGCCTCCTTTTTGACCTCTACGGCATCCGCTGGCATAACAATATAAGCCGGCACACCATATTCCCGGGCACCAAGTGCAAGAGCCTGGCCGTGGTTCCCGGAAGAATGCGCCGCCACCCCTTTTTTTCTTCCATCCCCACCGAGTTCATCAAGTGCGCTACTCACCCCTCTGAACTTGAAGGAACCTGTCCGCTGAAGGTTCTCGCACTTGAAAAAGAGCTCAGCACCAACGACCTCGTTGATCGTACGGGAGGTCATTACGGGGGTGCGGTGAAATTGACCCTTGGTACGCCGATAATTATCCAGAAACTCTTCCGCCCTGAATTCGAACATGGGATAAATTTAAAGACCGCGGCTGGAACGTGAAAAGCTGTTCAGGGCCCTTGTCCCGGATCACGGCCGCACCCATTGAAGGTTGGACAATTGCCCTATATTTGCTCCTATCTCAGGGAAACCGCCCAAAAAGCCGGCCTCATGAAGAAATCCGATCGAGCCATATCATTTCCCCTGGCCATTTGTTCCGCCCTCCTGGCAGTTACATACATGACCTGTATTGACCCTGTTGAGAAAAACAGAAACCCCAATGTACGGGTCCACCAGCATTCCAACCCCGATATGCTCAATCCCATCAACCATCAGGGGACCCAATCCGAACAGATCATGCGGAATATCTTCCAAAAGCTCATCAACGTGGACCCGCGCAGCACTGAACTCGTACCAGTCCTGGCAGAAAGCCTTCCCAAAGTTGAGCGGAACGACACCGGTGCCATGCGGATAACTTACCGGATCCGACCGGAAGCGGAATGGCCCAATGGCGAACCGGTCACGGCCCGGGATGTAGCTTTTACTATGAAAGTGGCCAAGGCCCCCCACATCAACGATCAGCACAAAAAACCCTACCTCGAACGGATCCGGGATCTCATCCTGTATAACGACGACCCGAAAAAGGTCACCTTTATCTGTGAAAGATACATCCGGGCCCGCTATACCTCCGGTTCAGAGATCAATATTATCCCCGCCCATATCTACGATCCCGACAGTATCATGGAACAGTACAGCGTACACGACATGGCCACCCATTACGATTCCCTGAAAGATGATCCCGCTATCGTTTCTTTTGCCCGATCGTTCAATTCCGAAAAGTGGCAACGTAAAAAGGGATACATCGTCGGTTCGGGTGCTTACAAGTTCATGAAATGGGAGTCCGGTGCTTTCATTGAGCTGGAAAAAAAGAAAGATTGGTGGGGCGAGGAACTCGATCCCCCACCCAATCCTTATTTCAAAGCCTATCCCCCCAAGATCCGTTACCGGATCATCAAGGACCAGACCGCCGCTATCAATGCCCTGAAATCACAGGAGCTCGATGTTATGCGGACCATTGACCCCAAAGCCTTTGAGGAACTATCGGCCTCCGGGTCCTTTAAAGCTCATTTTCACAAAGAGACCGCCCCGAAACTCAATTACAGTTACCTGGCGCTGAACATGGATGCTCCTCAATTGAGGGACAAGCGAACGCGACAGGCGCTGGCCCATCTGGTGGACGTGGACCAGGTCATCGAGAACGTGATCTACGGTTACGGAAGAAGGGTCATCGGTCCGGTTCACCCTTCCAAAGCCCCCTTTTACAACGACACCATTGAACCATACCCCTTCGATCCCGAAAAAGCCGAGAAACTCCTGAAAAAAGCCGGATGGTCGGATCATGACGGGGATGGCACCCTGGACCGAATGGTCGACGGAGAACGTGTAAAATGCCAAATGCAATATATGTATCCTTCAGGCAGCGATTCACGCAAAAAGACCGGCCTCTTGTTCAAGGAAGCCGCGAGAAAGGTCGGCGTGGACATCGAGGTCGTGGCAAAGGAATGGTCGGTCTTCCTCAAAAAGCAAAAAACACACGATTTTGATATCGCCTGTGGTTCCTGGGTCTTAGAACATGCTCCGCAGGACCCTTACCAGTTGTTCCACACCGAATCAGCAAAGGGTGGGTCCAATTTTCCGAACTTCGGGAATGAGCGAACGGATGCTCTGATCGATTCGATCCGGGTGACCCTGGACAAGGAGAAACGCCAGGATCTCTGGTACGAACTCCAGACGATCATGCACGAACGGGTACCCTATATCTTCCTGTTGAGCTCCGACAACCGTCTGGCCATCCACAAACGCTTCAAAAACACTTACACCACTTCCATGCCCCCCGGTTATTGGGAAGCCGGGTTCAAGCTGTCCGACACTCCCTCCC
>CAYVSK010000051.1:10897-18094 GCA_964453635.1 uncultured Weeksellaceae bacterium
TCGGTGTTTGATGTTTCATTACATCCTCAAAAGGGTCCTGATCTTCCTGCCCACCCTCCTGGTGATCACCCTGATCACGTTCATCCTTAGCACCAGTAGCCCTGGGGACCCCGTCGCTTCCCTTCTCAATGACAAAAGGAGCGGTGAGAAAAGTATTGTGAGCCCCACGAACAGAGAAGCATATATCGATCTAAGGAAAAAACTCGGGCTCGATCAACCAGTCTTTTATTTTACCATTTCCAGTGCTGTCCTTCCGGACACCCTTTACCGGGTATCCCGACAAGCTCACCGAGAAATGCTCGAGTGGTATGCTCACCATTACGGCAACTGGGACCATGTGGCTCATTATTTCAAGAAGACACGAGCCCTTCAGCGAGAGATCCACCGTCTGGAACCGTCCGAAGCCTCTTACAAAGCCCTGGACCGGGCCAGAAAATCCGTTCATGCGATCCTGACCAGCAAGGACCCGAAAGTGGCCAAAGAGAGATTCTCCGATATGAACGAAAGGATCGATGAGAATTCCTCCCTGAAAAAGGTCTCATCCGAATTCCAGGAAGCCCGGGAGGCCTTTTCACATATGCAGCGGGAAAGATCGGCCTGGGCTCGATATGTCCCCGCGATCCATTGGTACGGGATCCCCAATCAATATCATACCTGGCTCTTTGGGGACCGACCCTGGGTCCAAAAAGCGGACCCGGGGGAATACTACCGAAGTGCAGGGGTCCTGAGAGGGGACCTCGGCCTCTCGTATTTCGACAAACGCCCCGTATCATCTATTGTATGGCCGGCCATGAAATGGACCTTTTCCCTAAGTGCCCTATCCATACTGATCACTTATCTGACCGCGGTCCCGATCGGCGTTCAAAGCGCGATCCACAAAGGAAGCCGTGGAGAAAGGATCGCTTCCTCCACCCTTTTCATGCTCTTTTCCCTTCCGAACTTCTGGGTTGGCACCCTCCTGATCACCTTCCTGTGCAATCCGGATATGCTGAACATTTTCCCACCTGCTGTGAGCCTTATGCGAGTCCCCGATGATGCACCTTTTTACCAGGAACTCGGAGAACTGGCTTACCACACAGCCCTCCCGCTATTTTGCTGGACCTATGCGTCACTGGCTTACCTATCCCGCCAGATGCGGGGAGGTTTGCTCAACACCCTGGACCAGGACCATATCCGGACGGCCCGGGCCAAGGGCCTGTCAGAATCCCGGGTAATCTGGGGCCATGCCTTTCGGAATTCCCTGATCCCGGTGATAACCCTTTTCGGGAGTATATTTCCGCTCCTGATCTCGGGGTCGATCGCTATTGAGATGATCTTTTCCATCCCCGGTATGGGAAAGGTAACGCTCGATGCTTTGCAACAGAACGATTATCCCGTGATCTATACGGTCATGATGTTCACGACCGTGCTGACCCTGGTGGGGATGCTTGTGGCAGATGTTCTGTACGCGGTCGTCGATCCACGCATATCCTTCAATAAAGAAGGGAAATGAAAGGGAACAGATCCCAGGATAACCCGCGAAAAGATCCGGTCCAAAGCGTATTGAACGCAAAGGCCCCATTTTCATGATCCGGTCGTTCCAGCATATGTTCGGAAGAAGTCCTGTTCTTCAGAAGATCCACCCCGATGAAAAACGGGAACGTGCAGGGTATTGGAAGAATATGATCCGTGAATTCCGGAAGAACAAGGCCGCCCTTTACGCCCTACGCTTTATTTATATCCTTATCGGGATCGCGTTACTGGCCGATCTCCTGGCCAACGAAAAACCGATCGTGGCCCGTTATGAAGGGAAAACATACTGGCCTGTCCTTCGTTCTTATGCAGTGGACCTTGGCTGGGCGGAATGGCCTTCGAGCTTTCAAAACGTTGACTGGCACGAAATAGACTTCGGAATGGCGATCCATCCCCCCATCCCCTATTCCCCGACCAACATGGACGCCCGGAATGACCGATCCGTCAGTCCTTTTGAAGAACAAAACGTGGATTCCCTTCACGAACGCCATTGGCTGGGCACCGACGAGCTGGGTCGCGACATTCTCAGCGGTATGATCCATGGAACCCGTATATCCCTGTCCGTAGGAATCATAGCCATGGCCATCGCTGGCCTGATCGGGGTTACGCTAGGCTCTCTTGCCGGGTATTTCGGGGATCATGGTCTACGACTCTCACTCGGAAGTCTTCTGTTGTTATTACCGGGGCTGATCCCGGCTTATTTTTACGGCTTCGTCACCCGCAAATATGTCCTTGAAGAGGCAGCCGACCGATCCATTCCAGCCTTTCTGGGGGAAGGCCTGATCAGTTTGGGGATCGCCGGGGGTATCTTGCTCCTCCTGAGCTTGCTCGGTGGATCGCTTGGATTTATCCCATTTCTCCGGCGTAAAGTAACTGTTCCCGTCGACATTCTGGTCATGCGGATTATTGAAGTGCTGGTCTCCATCCCGACCCTTTTTCTCATCATTGCGCTCATTTCCCTTGTAGACCGCCCCTCGATCTTTCTGCTCATGGCGGTCATCGGGTTGACGGGTTGGACTGATATAGCGCGGCTTATCCGTGGAGAGCTGCTCCGGATCCGTCGCCTCGAATACATCGAAGCCGCCCGGGCGCTTGGATATTCTGAGTTCCGAACCATTATACGCCATGCCATTCCCAATGCCATGGGGCCAGTGGTCATTGCCCTGGCCTTCGGTATAGCCGGGTCCATCCTTACCGAGGCCTTTCTTTCCTTTCTCGGTCTAATACCGGCCGGGACGATCACCTGGGGCACCCTATTGGCCAACGCCCGCTCAACCCCCTCGGCCTGGTGGCTCGCCCTGTTCCCGGGTTTTGCCATATTTGTGACGGTAACGGTATACAACCTGGTGGGAGAAGGGTTGAGCGAAGCTTTGGACCCCAGACGAAAAGACCGGTGAATGTGTCGCAATAATGCCTTTGTGCCAGAAAACAAACTTCTCCCAGGAGGGTTATTGCAAATGATTTTGGGCGCCCAACCAGTAATAAAAGGAATTCTTCCGTTTGGCCCCTTTTTTATTAAATTCGTTTCCCACTCGACGAAAAAACCGTTGTACCCTATGAAACGAACAATACTCCCATTCCTCACGATCTGCTCGATCCTTTTCTTTCAAGGGCAAATAACTGGCCAGCCATGTAAGGCGGATTTTAAAGATACAACGGGGACCGCTAATCTTGAGGTGGATTTCACCGAGGATGCCAATGTAAACCCCGATTCGGTGAAGTGGTATTTCGGGGACAACGACTCCTCAACGATCACGAACCCGACCCACCAGTATGCCCAACCAGGGACTTACAACGTTTGTTTGGTCGTTCATAAGAACCTTTGCGTCGATACCACCTGCATGGATGTTCAAGTGAATTGTTCTAGCCCCACGGCCGGTTTCGATTTCCAGAAAGACTCCCTGACGCTGAGCTTCACCGATACCTCAAAAGGAAATCCTACAGAGTGGGAATGGGATTTCGGCGACGGCTTTTTGTCGGGCAAGCAAAACCCGACCCATCAGTACAACGAACGCGGGACTTACACCGTTTGCCTTACCGCCGCCGATTCCGTTTGTGCCGACACGGTCTGCAAGGAGATCGAGGTGAGTTGCGAGACGCCGGTAGCGAAAGCATCCCGGTATATTGACCTTACTACTGTAGAATTTGGCGATTCTTCGAAGGGTGATCCGGATAGTTGGGTATGGGCATTTGGGGACGGTGATACGTCCTATCAACAGCATCCTACCCATACTTATGACTCCGCTGGTAGCTATAGATTTTATCTCATTGCTGGAGAAGGCACTTGTTATGACACTTTAACCGACCCGCTTGACCTGATCGCATGCCGCTCGGATTTCTTTTTCACGTCCGACAGCAGCTCCCGGAAGATCAATTTCTCGGATGCAGCTGCTTCCGTCTCCGGGATCACTAAAAGGAAGTGGGACTTCGGCGACGGCTTTTTCTCTACCAAAGAAAACCCCTCCCATACCTACGAAAAGGATTCCACCTACAGGGTCTGCCAAATGATCGAGACCCAGGATGGATGCACTGATACGACTTGTTACGATATCGATGTTGGAAGCCAGCCCTGTGAGGCGGATTTCACTTCTTCTACGGAATTGACGACCGCCACTTTCATGGATGCCTCCCCAGGGGACCCCGACTCCCTTCAGTGGACTTTTGGGGATGGGGCGAGTGGTAAAGGGAGCAACCCATCCCATACCTACGATGAACCCGGGTCTTACGAAGTCTGTCTTACCGTATATGAAGGTCAATGTACCCATCAGGTCTGCAAGACCATCGAAGTGACCAATTGCAAAGCGAATTTCAGTTCTGTACCGGATACGGCAGCCACGGGTAATGCCGTTGATTTTACGGACGAATCCAATGGAAACATAAGCAGTTGGCGTTGGGAATTCGGCGATGACATCATCTCCGAAAAGCAGAACCCCACCCACGTTTACGATTCAATGGGGGTTTACAATGCATGCCTGGAAATCGAGACCGATTCTGGTTGCATGGATCGTGTTTGTAAGGACGTGAAAGCAGGATTCCCGCTTTGCGAGGCGGATTTTGCATTCGAGGATTCAGTCACGAAGGTCTTTTTCAGCGATTCTTCGGGATACAATACCACCGGTTGGAAATGGGATTTTGGAGACGGAGAGACCAGCACCAAGCAAAACCCCGTCCACACCTATCCCGATACTGGTACCTATACCGTTTGCTTGATGACCACTGTTGATGATTCCCTTTGTTCCGACACCATTTGTCGGACGATCGAACTGAAGGATTGCAAGGCGGCCTTTGACCACGAACTCGACAGCAGTGGCAACGGCGTCTCCTTCATCGACCAGTCAGGCGGGAATCCCAACAATTGGCGATGGGAGTTCGGCGATGGCTCCATCTCCGAGCAACAGAATCCCCATTACACCTACCAGGAAAAAGGCGGAGAGATCGCTTGCTTGGCGATCGAGAACCAAGGTGGATGCAAAGACACCACATGCAATGTGATCCCAGTCGGTGATGTGGATTGCAACGCGAATTTCGGAGCCGACCAGGAAACAGGCCTCACCGTCAATTTTACGGATTCCTCCTCTTTCAATCCATCATCGTGGAAATGGGATTTCGGGGACAGCACCACCAGCACTCAACAAAACCCGAGTCACACCTATGACAGCGAAGGGACTTACATCGTTTGCCTGACAATTAAGAACGATACCCTCGGTTGTGAAGATCAGGTCTGCGAGATCATTGATGTGGTGGACAACAGCGGTAGCGATTGCGAGGCTTCCTTCGAATATGAGATCGTAGATCCTAACACTTATACCGTATCATTCCAGAACACATCTTCTGCAGGTGGTGGGATCGGTACGCAATACAATTGGCAATTCGGTGACGACAGCACAGCCAGTGAAGAAAATCCGGTACACTCTTACCAGGAACCGGGGACTTACCAAGTGTGCTTGTCGGTGAACGATCTCATTAACCAATGCAATACCAATTCCTGCCAAACGATCCAAGTCGGGGATGTGGGCATCAATGAAGATGGACGGTCCATAAGTGACCTGAAAGTTTATCCCGTTCCCGCTAAGGACCGGACGAACGTCCAATTCGGACTTGAAAAGTCCACGAAGGTCACCATAACGGTCTCGGACGTCCTTGGCCGAAAGGTCGAGACCCTTCATGACGGAACATTGCCCGCAGGGATGAATCGCCTCGAATGGGCGATCGGTGAAAGAAAAGCCGGGATCTACCTCCTCCGGGTAAAGACCGAGCATGGAAAGACCAGGACCACCAGGGTCTCGGTGAAGGATTAAAGCCGTCGTCACAGCGATAGGATCGAGCTGATTAGAGAGACCCCATGAAAATCCTCCTCTTAGGGGCCGGTTTGGTCGGCCAGACCATTGCAAGGGACCTGGCCGAACAACATCAGGTGATCGTCCTCGACAAAGATTCAGAGAGCGTACAAAACCTGGCCGCTTTCTCTGAACATATTTCAGGGGAAAGCATGGATCTTGGCGATCCCTTGAACTTATCCCAAGGGGTCCTGGACAAAGTGGATCTCGTTGTGAATGCCCTACCCGGGTCCATCGGTTACAAAGCCCTCGAAACGGTCATAGAGGCAGGATGCAATACCGTGGACATTTCCTTTTTTCCGGAGAATGCATTGGATCTGGACCAAAAGGCTAAGGATAAGGGGGTGACCGCTATCGTGGACAGTGGAGTGGCTCCCGGCCTGGACAACCTCCTGCTTGGCTACCACAACGAGGAAATGACGGTAGAACGATTCGAATGTCTTGTGGGCGGCCTGCCTGTCGTCCGGACCTGGCCCTTTGAGTACAAGGCGCCTTTTTCTCCGAACGACGTCATCGATGAATACCTGAGGCCGGCACGCCTTATGGAAAATGGCCGGATCGTCACCAAAGCTCCCCTTACCGACCTTGAAAAGGTGAACTTCCCGGGTATCGGCACCCTCGAAGCTTTTAATACGGATGGATTACGGAGTTTGCTCAGTACCATGCCCCACATTCCCAACATGCAGGAAAAGACACTCCGGTTCCCGGGTCATGCTGAATTGATAAGCGCTCTCAAAACAGCGGGCTTTTTTGATATGGAGCCGATCGAGATAAAAGGGCACCCCATCAAACCTGTGGACCTGACCGCCGTCCTGTTAAAGGATCAATGGAACCTGGCTCCTGGGGAGGAGGAATTCACTGTAATGCGGGTGACCATCGAAGGGGAAAAGGAAAAAAGAAGGGAACAAAAGGTGTATCACCTTTTTGACCGTTACGATCCAAAAACAGGGAATTCATCCATGGCCCGGACAACAGCCTATACCTGCACGGCCATGGTCAAACTACTAGAGCAAGGTGCGTGCACCGAAAATGGCATCTTCCCACCGGAACTCCTTGGTGGGGAGTTGCAGACCAACAAAGTCCTTGAACATTTGGAAAAGCGCGGTATCCACATGGACTTTTCAACCTCTACGATACCTTAACTGATACCGAATCGCTTCAGCTATACCCGACCCGGGTTCATATCAAGGCTATTGAAGGTCATTTTCGAAGTTTAAAAGGGAGAGGATCGCAATAAAAAAGGGGCGGGGAAAATTTCCCCGCCCCTTTCAATGTGCTGCAGTCAGTCGCTGAAAAACAACGAACCTGGACTTGTTCCTTCACTCAATAACGAAGCGACCGGTTTTGG
>CAYVSK010000052.1:0-12932 GCA_964453635.1 uncultured Weeksellaceae bacterium
CGATGCCTGGGAATGGAGTTTCGGGGATGGGGACTCGGCGTTCACCCGGAACCCTGCCCATACCTACAAGGACCCCGGCCAATACGACGTTGGGATCGTGGTGACCGACACCTTCAATTGTTCCGACACGCTCAGGAAATCCCTCCTCATTAATGCCACCGAACCGAATGCCGCCTTTACATCGGATACCCTGGTCTGTAACGGGGACAGCGTAAAATTCACCAACAACTCCAGCGGTGCGGACCTCGTTTACGACTGGGACTTCGATGACGGGTCTCCGGGCTCCAACGCCGCGGAACCCACCCATGCCTTTACCTCGAACGCGGACAGCATCACTGCCTTCGATGTCTCCCTCACCGTGACGGACTCCAATGGGTGTACCAGTACGGCCGTGCGATCCATCTACCTCGATATCCCCGATGCGGACTTCACGATCGATTCCACCAGCATCGACTGCCCCCCGTTCAATGCTCAATTCGTGGACTCCTCCTCCAGCAATGTGACGGGTTGGGAATGGGATTTTGGCGATAAAAGTGGAAAAAGCAAGCTCCCGAACCCTTCCCATACCTATTCTGAAGCAGGATTCTTTGATGTTGGCCTGGTCGTTAGCACCGCTATCGGATGCAAGGACACCCTTATCCGCGATTCCCTGATCCAGGTCGGCGGACCAAGGGGCGATTTCGAGATGACGATCGACAGCAGCGGATGCGCCTGGAAGGTCACTTTCGTTAGCGAGACCGAGAATACCGACTCCATCGTCTGGGTCTTTGACGACGGGGCGACCACCAGTGGGGATTCAGTGACCCACGTTTACGACGACCCCGGGAGCTATCTCCCGACCATGGTCCTCCGCGACGGTCAGGGATGCCAGGTATCCGTCCCGGCAGATGACCCCCTACGGGTAACAGCCCCCACCTTCGAGCCGAACTTCGATACCGACCCCGCCACCTGCGAAGCTGCTGATGGAAATATTTCCATGACCCCGGATGGGGACAATCCACCCTTCGAACACAACTGGTCCACTGGCGATACAACGGCCTCGGTGGACAGCCTACCGGCCGACACCTATACGGTCCGAACGGTGGATGCGGAAGGATGTATATTCCGGGACACAGTGGTCCTCGACTCCATAAGACCACCCATGGACGCGGGCTTTGTGACCGACACCTCAGCGATCGTGCCGGGCGATTCGGTCCGCTTCACGGATTCCTCGACCAGCACGCTGCCCATCGAGGAATGGACCTGGGATCTCGGGGACGGCTCGACGGTCATAGATTCCACCGGTGCCCCTGTCTGGCACATTTACGACATGGCGGGCGAGATCCCGGTGACCCTGACGATCCGAACAGAGAAGGGATGCATCGACTCCGTCACCAAGTTCCTCATCGGCCAACCCGCGATCGAGATCCCCAATGTCTTCACCCCCAACGGGGACGGCAAGAATGATGTGTTCCGGGTGAACGCCAACGGCGTGGAGGATTTTCGGATCCGGATCTTCAATCGCTGGGGAGAACTTCTTTTCCGGGCCGAACGGGCCGGTGTGGAATGGGCCGGAAAGAACTTCTCCGGTGAAAAAGTCCCCGAAGGGACCTATTTCTACACGATCAAGTACAGCTTTTTCGATCAAAACGACGTCCAGGAAAAGACCGGGACCGTAACCCTTTTCCGCTGATCCATGTGGAACTGGACACTCGGGATCATTGGCCTGCTCATCGGATTGTACATTCTCCTCTTCTTCGCGATCTATGCCTTCCAGGAGATCCTCATATTCAAGCCCCTCCGGCTGCCGGACGATCACCGCTTTGAATTCGAGCACGACTTTGAGGAACTCGACCTCTACCCCGAAGCCGGGGTCCGGCTCAATGCCCTCCATTTCCGGACGGAGAACCCCAAAGGGGTGATCCTCTATTTCCACGGGAACGCTGGCTCTCTGAAAGAATGGGGCTGGGTATCGGATCTCTTCGTGGATCTCGGCTACGACCTATTTATCTACGATTACCGGGGTTTTGGGAAAAGCCGGGGGGAAAAGAGCGAAAAAGCCCTCTTCAGCGATGCGGAGTACATCTACAAGCACCTCAAAGAACAATATAACGAAGCGGACATCACCCTCTACGGCCGGTCCCTGGGAACGGGTATAGCCGCTCGACTGGCGGCCCGGAACGATCCCCAGCGCTTGATCCTCGAAACTCCCTACTATAGCTTCATCGACCTGGCCGATCACCACTTCCCCTGGATCCCCCATTCCTGGCTCCTGAACTACCCCATCCAGACCAACAAGTTCATCCGGCACGTCCGCTGCCCCGTCTATATCTTTCACGGTGACCAGGACCGGATCGTCTATTATCACTCCAGTGTCAAACTAAAAAAACACCTTAAACCGGGAGACCGCCTCTTTACGATCAAAGGTGGACGCCACAACGACCTCGAAGGTTTTCCGGAATACCACCGCCGCCTCCGGGAAGTGCTCGAAGGCAAATGGCTGCCCGAAGAAAAAGCAGAGGAATGACGAGTGTGGTCTTATCCCCACTCATCACTCTGGAAACGTCCGCCCCACCTCCTCCATGGCCGCTTTCAACAGATCCCGGTCGATCTCCGGGTCTACCCCCTGCTCATCAAGAAAGGTCAAAACGTTCTCCGTGGCCATGTTCCCCACCAGGTCATCCTCGGCCATTGGGCATCCCCCATATCCGTTCAAAGCAGAATCAAAGCGGCGACAACCGTTCGACCATGCGGCCTCCACCTTCTCCCGCCAGGTATCCG
The DNA here is from genome assembly GCA_964453635.1 of uncultured Weeksellaceae bacterium. GTDB lineage: Bacteria > Bacteroidota > Bacteroidia > Flavobacteriales_D > CAYVSK01 > CAYVSK01. The sequence goes on from CAYVSK010000052.1 coordinate 2,761, forward strand.
GATGGGTGTGCAGGTGGGCCCCGATCTCGACATCCGGGAAAGCGGGGATAAGCGCTGAGAAAAGTTGCCCGATGCTCTCTGGCGTGGAACTACCGATCGTGTCAGCCAGGGCAATATGCTTCACCCCGACCGTTTCGGCAAGTTCGTGGGTCCATTTGGAAGCGAGCTCCGGACTCCACGGATCCCCATAGGGATTCCCGAAAGCCATGGAAACATAGATCACCAACTCCTTCCCATGCTGATCGCAGATATCCTTGATCCTTTGAACGCGGTCCAAAGACTCTTCGATGGAGGCATTGGTGTTCTTCTGTTGGAAGGTCTCGGAAATGGAAAAAGGGAATCCCAGGTAGCGGATCGCCTCATATTGACAGGCATCCTTTGCCCCCCGGCTGTTGGCCACGATGACCAGTAGATCGCTGGTGACCCCCTCGAGGTCCAACCCCTCGAGGATCTCTCCCGTATCCCGAAGCTGGGGGATCGCTTTCGGGGAAACGAAACTCCCCATGTCCACCGTGTCGAACCCTACCCTCAAGAGCTTGTTCAGGTAACGGATCTTCTGTTCAGTAGGGATGAAGGGCTCAATCCCCTGCATCGCATCGCGCGGGCATTCAATGATCTTCATAGGAAGGACGATTTGGCTACCCGCAAAAGTAGAAAGGCAGGGCAATTTGGGAAAAAAGAAGACCGGGGCCGATACCGGGCAGAAGGCCGGAATACGCAGGGGGTCATTCCGCCCTGAGGGCCTTTTGGATGCGCCGGATCAGGCAGGGACCTTCGTAGATGAAGCCCGTATACAATTGGATCAGGTCGGCACCGGCCCGGACCTTCTCCCGGGCTCTTTCGGGTGAATCGATCCCGCCGACACCGATCACCGGCAATGCACCCCCACTTCTTTCCTCAATGTAGCGGATCATTCCGGTCGACCGATCAGCAAGGGGAGCACCGCTCAACCCGCCATCACCGATGCGCTCTAAGCGATCCTGAGACGTTTTCAAAGCAGGCCGGTCCTGTGTGGTATTGGTCGCAACAATGCCAGCCACACCACTTTCAAGGGCGGTATCGATCACACCGTCGAGCGCCGGAGCATCGAGGTCGGGGGCGATCTTAATAAAGAGCGGTTTTGGGGCGGCCATTTGGATGTCCATACCCTGAAGCCGGTCGAGAATGGGCCGTAGCGCCCCCTTTTCCTGAAGACCCCGTAGACCGGGAGTGTTGGGAGAACTGACGTTCACCACGAAATAATCCACCAGATCGAAGAGGGTCCGAAAACAGGCCTCGTAATCCGCAACCGCCCGTTCGTTCGGGGTATCCTTGTTCTTCCCGATATTGCCGCCCACCACGATGCGCCTTTCCTTGACCCGCCGTAAACGGTCGGCGACCTTCTCCACACCATCGTTGTTGAACCCCAGTCGGTTGATCAGTGCCCGGTCCTCCCTGAGCCGAAAGATCCGGGGCGGGGGATTCCCCTTCTGCGGCAACGGGGTCACCGTACCCACCTCCATGAAACCGAAGCCCAGGGCCTCCATGGCCCTGACCGCTTCGGCATTCTTATCGAAACCAGCCGCTAGTCCGACCCGATCGGGGAACTCGATCCCGGAAAGTTCCCGACCCCCTCCGTGATCATCCCCGGCGAACAGTGTCCTCAAAAAAGACCGCCCCAATAGCGTCCCGGAAAGGGTGCGCAAAAGACCCACCATACGCCGATGGGCTGTCTCGGGCGGAAGACTGAAAAGCAAAGGCCGTAGGATCCGAAACATGGCAGGGATCAATGTAAATAAAAATGCAGGACCGGGACTGAAACAGCCAACCTTATAAAGTCGATATTCGTCTATATTAAAGTAACTTTGGTAGAAGGTTTTAGACGATCTATCGACACATGAAACAAGAGGTCCTCGAAACCGCGACCATTTTTCTCGATGAGAACGAGATCCTGAATGTGGCTTTCCATGCTGATTTTCAACTGGACAGCGAAAAGGCTCAGGAGCATGTGGAGGCCGTTCGACGGATCACCGGAGGTGTCCCGCACCCCTTCCTCATCGATGCCCGCGACGTTTTCGGCACCGCTCAACCGGAGGCCAGGAAGACCCTGGCCCGGAACGAACACCTTCGCTACCTGCGGATTGCGGAGGCCTTTGTGGTCAATACCATGGCCAATCAACTGGTCGCCAACTTTTACAAAATATCCGACGACCCCGGATGTCCGATGGATATTTTCGAGGACCGCGAAGAAGCGGTGAACTGGCTCAAGCAGATGCGGGCGACCTACGAGCAGAACCAAAAGGGGTCGTAAGGCCTCCGGAAGATATGATCGACCTCAGGAGGAGGCAGGATCATCCCCTTGCTGCCTCAGTGCTTCCTTTACCCGGCTCAACCCCTTGGCGGCCAACCCATAATCCCCTTTTATGCTGAGTGTTTTCTTGTAATCAGCCCGGGCACTATCCAGTTTCCCGAGCTTTTCGTAGGCCAGACCACGGTTGTACCAAGCCTTGTAATAACCGGGTTGATAACGGAGGGCCTTGGTGAAATAATCGACCGCGGAAGCCCGGTCCTTGAGGTGTTGGAGATTGATGTAGCCAAGGTTAAAGAGGGCATTGGGGTGGCCCGATTCGATATCCAGAACTTCCGTGTAAGCTTCGATCGCCTTGTTGTACATCCCCTGTTCCTGACAGAAGAGCCCTTTGTTGTAAAGGGGCTCAACGCTCTCGGGCCGGATCCTGGAGGCGGTGTTGTAGTACTCGATGGCGAGGTCATTGCCCTTCGCCCCGCTCAACATGCCCAGGTAAATATAGGCTTCGTAATAGTCGGGGTCCATTTCCACAGCCGTCTGAAAGGATGACAGCGCACGGGACGTATCCCCGTTCTCCTTATAGATCATCCCCTTGAGGTAATAGGGCTCGGCCAGGTGTTTATCATGCTTCAGCGCCTTGTTCACATTGTCCATGCTGTGTTGATAGTGCCGGAAGAGAAAATCGATCTCACCAAGCTTGGCATAAGCGCGCGCATGCGCATCATCCAACTCGGTGCACTTGGCAAAGTGTTGGCGAGCCTTCCCGAACTGTTTGTCGTCATAATAGTTCAGGCCCAGTTTATAGTGGAACGCCGCCCGGTTGGAATCGATCGCCACGGCCTTCTTCATATCGTCGATGGCCTCCTTGAAGCGGCCCCTTTTCCGATAGAACTCGGCCCGTTCAAGGTACGGGGCGGGGTCATTCGGACGCTGCACGATCGCTTCCCCGAGCGCTTCCAGTGTGGAGTCCGGCTTGCTGATGGACCCGCTATCGGGCCCCTTATCAGCGGCCTTATCGACCGCTGCTGTCCCTTTTTCCGAAGGATTCCGCTTAGACGGACTTTCGCAACTTGTGGCCACCAGGAACAGCAAAACCCCGATGATCAATGGCGGGCAAACCCCCTTTGTAAGGATCTGCGAAAATCCCCGATATGCTTTCAAAAAGCTGGACCGAAAATTGGCGATGGGATGAAGGCGGGGCATCAACAGAAGAGCCCCGAAGGCCCTACTTCTGCTTCCCGTTATCGGAGACCTTTTCTTTCTTTGAATTCCCTTTCTCTTCATCAGCGGGCTTCTCCTTTTCCCCTTGACCGGAACCTCCACTTTGATCGCCAGATCCGTGATCGCCCTCTCCATCGAGTTGCTCGCGGATCTTCTGCTCGAGCTCGTCCATCAACTCGGGATTGTCCTCGATCAACTGACGGACAGCATCTCGCCCCTGACCGAGTTTGGTCTCCCCGTAACTGAACCAGGAACCGCTCTTCTTGATGATCTTGTGCTCCACCCCGAGATCGATGATCTCACCGGCCTTGGAGATCCCTTTTCCGTAAAGGATGTCAAATTCGGCCTTTTTAAAAGGCGGCGCCACTTTGTTCTTAACAACCTTGACCCGGGTCCTGTTCCCGATCACCTCATCCCCGTCCTTGATCTGTCCGATCCGCCGGATATCGACCCGGACCGAGGAGTAGAACTTCAGGGCGTTCCCCCCCGTCGTGGTCTCGGGATTGCCGAACATGACCCCGATCTTCTCCCGGAGTTGGTTGATGAAGATACAGCAACAATTGGTCCGTTTGATCGTGCTTGTGAGTTTTCGTAGTGCTTGGGACATGAGCCGGGCCTGAACCCCGACTTGGGAATCCCCCATTTCGCCTTCGATCTCGGACTTCGGCGTGAGAGCCGCGACGGAATCCACCACAAGGATATCCACGGCCCCGGAACGGATCAGATTGTCCCCGATCTCGAGCGCCTGCTCGCCGTTATCCGGTTGAGAAATGAGAAGATTCTCGGTATCCACCCCGAGATCCCGCGCGTAGAACTGATCGAAGGCGTTCTCAGCATCGACCATGGCGGCAATGCCACCCTGCTTCTGGGCCTCAGCGATCGCATGGATCGCGAGCGTCGTTTTACCCGAGGATTCGGGTCCGAATATCTCGACGACCCGTCCCTTGGGATACCCCTGGATCCCCAGGGCGCGGTCGAGGTTGAGGGAACCGGAGGGAATGGCATCGATATCGAGGGCAGCGGAGTCACCGAGCTTCATGACCGTCCCCTTGCCATAAGTCTTTTCCAGTTTATCGATGGTCAGGTCCAGTGCCTTTTGTTTTTCCTTCTGGTCGTTGGTGGACATGTTCTTTTCGATTTTGATTCCTGCTTTGTTCCGTGGTCACGAAACTAAAGCGATGCGCCGCGGTCCCCTCTCCGTAAAACGGGTAATGAACCCCCGGGATCATGCTTCCACTTCCTCGAGGATCTGATCCGCGTGTGCCTTGGTGTTCACCTTCTCGATGACCTTTTCGATCGTGCCGTCCGGTGAAATGACGAAAGTGGTCCGATTCACGCCCTTCTTGTTCTCCTTCAGGACCCCATAGGCCTCCATGACCTTCCGGTCCGTATCGGCGATCAGGTTGAATGGCAATTCGTACTTGTCGATGAAATTCTGGTGACTCTTCGCGGAGTCCGGACTGACGCCAAGGACCTCGAAATCGCGGTCCAGCAGTTTGCGATAATTCTCCGCCAGGTCACAGGCCTCGGCCGTACATCCCGGCGTGTTGTCCTTGGGATAGAAGTAAAGAACGAGGCGCTTCCCTTTGTAATCCGCGAGCGAAATGGGCCGGCCTTCCTGGTCCTCCCCGGAGAACTCGGGCGCCTTGTCACCCGGCTTCAAATGCGTATTGCTCATGGGGTTTTTGATTTTAGGGTGTTCAAAATGACTCTAAAACAAAATACCAAAAAAAGGACCATTTTCCCAACGCGGACGTGGGGCAAATTTTTAACAAAAACGGGGTGTGTTGTGGAAAAGAAGCAGGTGGGCGGCTGGGTGGGGGAGCAGCTGTGATCGAGGAAAAGCAACGATCTGCCGAAAAGACGAAAGGAAACTTAGAGCGAGGAATGCGTCCCGTCACAGAAGGGCTCATTCCCGCTCTGTTTGCAACCACACCAGGCAATGGTCTTTTTCTCGGTGATCTCCTGAACGACCGGCGAAAAACCGGTCCCCTTGTGCGAACCGTCACAATACGGCTGGTTCTGACTGTTCCCACACTTACACCAGGCGTACTTGCCGGGTTCGACTTCCATGACATAGGGCTGTTTCTGAGCGATGGTCGGCTTATCCATACTTTTTTCTTTTTCTTGTTCTTGGAACGTCATAGATAAAGAAATTTTTGGGTTCTTACTACATGCTTTCCCAAAATATCTTGCTTTTCCCGGGATCCCTTTTGCAACTCGGGACCCCCAGCTTTACCAAAGCCCCAAGAATTATGTAATTATCACAGACTTGTCACTGTGAGAAATATATATTTCCTATCCCCGTTGCCCCTCCGGGCACCTATCAAACACGGATCCCTATTTTTGCACCCTGCCTCGATCAACAACGAATGAACCCCTTCGATCGTTCATGACCAAAAAAGAGAAAGCAAGGATCGTCGAGGAAACCCTTGAGGAATGCTTTCCTGAAGTGGACATCCCACTCCGTCACCAGGACCCCTACACCCTCCTGATCGCGGTTCTCTTGTCGGCTCAGTCCACCGACAAGCGCGTGAACGAAGTGACCCCGAAGCTCTTCGCGGAAGCGGACACGCCGGAGAAAATGGTGGGCCTCGGACAGGAACGGATCCGCTCCATCATCAAACCCTGCGGCCTCTCCCCGACCAAATCAAAGAACATTGTTCAGCTCTCCCAAAAACTGCTCGATGAACACGAGGGGAAGGTCCCCGACACCTTTGAAGAACTCGAGGCCCTCCCGGGCGTGGGCCACAAGACCGCGTCGGTGGTCATGGTCCAGGGCTTCGGAAAACCGGCCTTCCCGGTCGACACCCACATCCACCGCCTTATGAAAAGATGGGGGCTATCCACGGGAAAGAACATCAAAGAGACCGAAAAGGACTGCAAACGCCTCTTCCCCAAAGAGAAATGGGGGCGGATCCACCTCCGCATCATTCTCTACGGCCGGACCTACTCCCCCGCCAAAGGCTTCGATCCCCAACAATGCCCGATATCCCGACGCCTGGGCATCGATGGGAAGCAATAATCCCCTTTCGGGATCCTTGCCACCTGGCTGCGCCCATCCCCCTGAAAAGGTAAGGCAATATACCCACTACATGGTATGAATAACATCGGGAGGCCTTCCTACTTTTGTTCAACAATTTAAATTCAGTCTAAATAAAAAAAGCTCCCATGAAAGTTCAGAACCGCTTCTATAAACGCGCCCTGACCCTCACTATCCCAGCGTTCATTTTGGGATTCACGGCCTGTAACAAGGACGATGACACGAGTGAACCCAACAACGACAACAGCAGCGGGGATGACAAGATCGAGGTCCCGGACAACTACGACTTCTCGAACCTGGATTACAGTGGCCAGACCATTCGGATCGAGCTGTTGGACAAGCTATCCCAAAGGATCAGCAAAGGAGGGGACGGAATGAACGTGAAAGAAACGGACCTGGTCGACGTCTTCGAGAACAACGGCGTCCTTCCCAACACGTCCAAACGATTGGCGAACAAGACCTTCGATCAGCATCGGCAGCGTTTTTACGACTGGTTCAAGACGATAGACTCCATAACCTCCGCCAATGGACCGGAGAACGGCGGCCAGATCAAGAACGGGCGCCTCTTTACAGCAGATGGGGTGGAACCGGCCCAAATGGTGGAAAAAGGGCTCATGGGAGCGACCTTCTATTACCAGGCCACGTCGGTCTACCTGGCCGGGCTACCCCAGGACGACAATTCCAATGTGACCGATGGCAAAGGCACCGAGCGGGAACACCACTTCGACGAGGCCTTCGGCTACCTGGGCGTACCCAAGGATTTCGACAGCAACAACGCGGATGAAAAGCCGGGGGATTACACCGGATCGGCGTGGTTCTGGGGCCACTACATCCTCAGCAGGAGCCCGGACCTCGACGAAGACCTCCGCCAGAAGATCTTCGATGCGTTCCTGAAAGGCCGTACGGCCATCAGCAATGGGAACAGCGACGAACGAAAAAAGCAGGTGAACAAGATATACGACCTCTGGGAAGAACTGGTGGCCGCCAACGTGGTGCATTACCTGAACAGCACCATATCCGATATCCAGAACAACGCAACCGGCGCCAAATGGCACCACTGGTCGGAAGCAAAGGCCTTCACCCAGTGCTTGCGCTACAACCCGGAAAGAGCGATCAGCGATGCCGAATTGACCGACATGCACAATTTCCTCAAGGATACGCCCAAGAACGTAACGGAACAGGACCTGAAGGATGCGAAGGTCAAAATGCAGGACATCTACGGATTCTCGAACGCGGAAATGACCAACCTTTAATGTTCCCCATGAAGAAAGGACCGAGCGATCGAAACCCATCCCTTATCAGCATGGCCAGTGGCTTCCTGCTACTGGCTGTGCTCATTGGTTGCAGCAAGGATGATCAGAACAGTGAACAGGATCCCGACAGCTTCGACCGCAAGGGAATGCTCACCAACATCGGGAAAAAACGCATCATTCCCAATTACCAGGAACTCCTGGACCGGGTGGACACCCTTCGGAATGCGGTGGACCGCTTTACGGCGGATCCCGGCATGGATGAACTGAGCTCGGCACGCCTGGCGCTAAAGAAAAGCTGGACGACCTGGCAGAAATGCAGCCCGTACCAGTTCGGCCCCGGAAAGGACAACATCATCCGCGAGAACGTGAACACGTTCCCGACCGACACCAACGCCATTGCCCGCAATATCGATTCGGGGGATTATGACCTCTCCAGCTTCACGGCGCAGGACCAGAAAGGCTTCCCGGCCCTCGATCATCTCCTCTTCCGAAAGGACGGGGACAGCAGCAAGGTGCTGGATCGCTATAGAACGGCCGGTGACGCGGAAAAGCGAAAAACTTACCTAAAAGACGTCGTGGCCGACCTCCGGAAGAACGTATCCACCGTTCTCAACGGATGGAAAAGCAACGGCGGGGACTACATCGACACCTGGACCAGCAAAACGGGCACGGACAAAGGCAGCTCACTCGGGCTCCTCGTGAATGAACTGAACTTCGACCACGAGATCATCAAGAACGGCGAGATCGGCATCCCCCTCGGAAAAAAGAACCTGGGCACTCCCCTGCCCGAAAAGACACAAGCCTACTATTCTGGCCTCTCACTCCACTTGTCAAAGGCCCACCTCAAAGGGACCCGCGACCTATACCTCGGAAAAGGCACGGATGGGGATAAGCTCGGCCTCGATGACCATCTCGAGCACGCCAATGCAAAACACGACGGGAAATCCCTCGATCAGGCCATTCAGGATCAGTTCAAAAAAACCCTCTCGACCATGAAAAGCATCCAGGAACCCCTGCGATGGGCGGTAAAGAACGAACCCCAGCCGGTGGATGACACCCATAGTGAACTACAAAAGGAGGTAGCCCTCTTAAAAACGGATATGCCATCAGCTTTGGGCGTCCTGATCACGTATCAGGACAATGATGGGGACTGATCAATATCCAATGAACAAAATTTGGGATTTCCCCGCATATGCGACACCTCACCCAAAAACTCCACGAACCTGTCTCCATCGCCCCTCTGGCGATCCTGCGGATGCTCTTCGGTGGGGTCATGCTGGCCAGCATCCTGCGTTTTTGGGCGAAAGGCTGGATCGCGGAACTCTATCTCAAGCCGGACTTCCATTTCCATTACACGGGCTTCTCATGGGTGGACGTTCCGGGAGAGACCGGCACCTATGCCCTATTCATTATCGCGGGCCTGGCGGCCCTGGGCATCACCCTCGGTCTTTTTTACCGCCTGGCCGCTCCCCTTTTCTTCCTCTCCTTTACTTACATTGAACTCCTGGACAAGGCCTACTACCTCAACCACTATTACTTCATCAGTCTCGTGGCCCTGCTCCTTTGTTTCGTACCGGCCCATCGTGCCTATTCCCTGGATATCCTGCGCAAGCCCCGGATCAAAAGCAGCTCGGTGCCCCGATGGACGATCCTGACCTTTCAACTCCAGCTCGCTATCGTCTACTTCTATGCGGGCGCGGCCAAACTCAACCACGACTGGCTTTTCCGGGCGGAGCCCCTGAGTACCTGGCTCCCGGCCCATAGCCACTGGCCCCTGATCGGGTCCTTTCTGAGCATGACCTGGGTGGCCTATCTTTTTAGCTGGTTCGGGGCCCTCTTCGACCTTTCCATCCCTTTTGCCTTGTCCCACAAACGCACCCGCATTTTTGCTTATCTCCTCGTGATCGCTTTTCACGGCCTTACCGGTCTCCTCTTCCCGATCGGGATGTTCCCCTGGATCATGATCGGACTAACACTCGTGTTCTTTCCCCCAAAGTTCCACAAGCGGATCCTTGAAAAAGCAAGCGCGATCGTTCGGAAAGCTGGTGGCAAACCTTATTCCTCCAATGTCCCGGTTTCGCCCAAAGCAGGATTCGCTTATCCGAGAACTACCATCACGGCATGCTTTCTGGTCTTCTTCCTCATTCAACTCGTCCTCCCCTGGCGATACCTCCTTTACCCCGGTGATCTCTTTTGGACCGAATCCGGTTACCGCTTTTCCTGGCGCGTGATGCTCATGGAAAAGGCGGGCACGGCTTTTTTCCACGTAAAGGACCCCGAGACCGGCGGAGCGGAGGAAGTGGATCCTGATCAGCACCTCACTCCCTTCCAGGAGAAAATGATGAGCACCAAACCGGACATGATCCTC
>CAYVSK010000052.1:12942-14196 GCA_964453635.1 uncultured Weeksellaceae bacterium
GGCTCCGCGGTGGGGAGTGCTTCCTTCGGGACGGACATGATCCTCGAGTTCGCCCGGTACCTGGAAAAGCGTTACCGGGAAAAGGGCATCGCAGACCCGATCGTCCGGGTCCGCTCCTACGTGACCCTCAACGGAAGCGGTACCAAGTTGTTCGCCGACCCAACGAAGGATCTGACCACGATCGAGCAAAGCACCCCACGAACGAAATGGGTCATTCCCTTCTCTGCGGATGACCAACGGAAGCAATTTTCGCAATACACCCTCCAGTGAAAGCAAGCGGACTCCATATCCCCCTATTGGTCTTTCTGATCGGCCTTTTTTCCGATCTGAACGGACAGGACAACACGATCGCGGGAACGGTAAGCGACTCTTCGGAGGATCCCCTGGCGGGCGCGGAAGTATCGATCGGAAGCCTGAATCGCTCCACCACAACGGACTCCTCTGGCCAATTCCACTTCCGGGATGTCCCGGACGGCTCCTACAAGCTCCAGGTCTTTGCCCTGGGCTACGGCGTACAGACCGAAGAGATCCAGATCGAGGAGGAACGTATTCACATCGCGATCGAACTCGATCCCCTCGGCAGTGACCTTCCGACCGTTACGGTGGACGGTGCGGAAGTCCGGGCCACGACCTTGAGCCGACTGGCTCCCGTGGAAGGAACGAGCATCTATGCCGGGAAAAAGAACGAAGTGGTGACCATGGACAAGGTCAACGGCAACAAGGGGGCCGACAAAAGCCGCCAGATCTACGCCAAAGTAGCCGGCCTGAACATCTGGGAAAGCGATGCCGGAGGAATTCAGGTGGACCTGGGCGGGAGAGGCCTCGATCCCAGCCGGACGGCCAATTTCAACACCCGGCAGAACGGATACGATATGAGCGCGGATGCCCTCGGCTATCCGGAGACTTATTACAAACCCCCAGCAGAGGCCATTAAGCGTATCAAGGTGATCCGGGGAGCAGCCTCCCTCCAATACGGCCCTCAGTTCGGGGGGATGATCGACTACGAGCTCAAAAATGCGCCCGACCAAGAGAAGCTTCGGGTCCGTTCCCGCCAGACCACGGGCTCCTACGGCCTATTCAACACCTTCAACTCGGTGGCCGGAAAAAAGGGAAAAGTGGGATTCTACAGCTATTTCAACGACCGAAGCGGCAAAGGGTGGCGGGACAACTCCGATTTCCAACAGACCCATTGGTATGGCCGGGTAACAGTGGAGCTCACCGAACACACCTCCCTTATCTCCGAATACAACAACA
>CAYVSK010000052.1:14222-17985 GCA_964453635.1 uncultured Weeksellaceae bacterium
GGGAACGAAATTGGTTCCGGGTGAACTGGAACCTGGGAGCCCTTCGCTTCAAACACCGCTTCTCATCTCGAACACGCCTGGAATCCCGCTTTTTCGGTCTGCGGGGAGGCCGGGAAGCCCTCGGTTTTCTCGGCTTTATCAGCCGGAAAGATCACGGGGAGGAGCGGACCCTCCTCAAGGACGATTACAGGAACTTCGGCAACGAGACCCGCTTCATTCACAGCTACGAGCTCGGCGCGTCCATGTCGACCATCATGGTGGGCGCCCGTTTCTACAAAGGGCGAACGGAGCGCCGCAACGGCTTCGGTGATGACGGAAAAGGCCCTTCGTTTTCCTTCACCCACAACAAACCCCGGGAAGAATCCGACTTCGAATTCCCCAGCAACAACAAGGCCCTCTTTGCGGAACACCTCTTCCACCTGACCCCGAACCTGAGCTTCACACCGGGGATCCGCTACGAACGCATCAGCACGGGCTCCAAAGGTTGGTTCTCCACGGTGAACGAAGACCTGGCCGGCAACGTGATCTTTACGGACACCCTTCACAAAAGCCGCAGAAGGGAACGCAGTATCTTCCTGTATGGGGCTGGCTTATCCTACCAAGCGCACAAAAAGATGGAGGTCTACGCCAATTATTCCCGCAATTACCGGGGGATCGGATTCAACGACCTCCGGGTGAATAACCCGAACTTCCGGGTGGACCCCGATATCAGCGACGAGCGGGGATATACGGCGGACCTCGGGGTCCGCGGCCGCATTCCCGGGACCTTGAATTACGACGTGAACGCTTTCCTGCTTCACTACAACGAGCGGATCGGTGAGGTCCTGAGAACCGACACCACCAATTACCAGACCTTCCGGTACCGGACCAACATCGCCGATTCCCGGCATTTCGGAATAGAAGCCCTTGTAGAGAGCGAACTCCTCCAGCTCACCGGCATCGAAGCATCCTCCACCAAATTGCTCGCTTTCGTCAACTTCTCCTGGCTGAACGCCCGCTACATCAACAGTAAAGAAGCGGCCTTTAAAGGGAATCAGGTCGAAATGGCCCCACCCCTCACGTTCAAGGGTGGTTTCACCTTCCAATACAAGACCTTCGAAGCAAGCCTCCAACACAGCTACACCGCCAAACACTACACGGACGCCACCAATGCCGAACGAACACCCAACGCCGTGAATGGCATTATTCCCGCCTACGACGTCACCGATCTTTCCCTGGGATACGAAAAAGGACGCTTCACCCTGGAAGGCGGTATCAACAACCTCCTCGACCGCCGCTACTTCACCCGAAGGGCCACGGGCTATCCAGGCCCCGGGATCATTCCGGCGCAGGACCGAACCTACTACGTGACGGTGGGTGTGGAACTCAGTACTGCGTATTGAGTACGGATCCAAACACCCCTAAGGCGTATTCCCGACCAACCGGGTTTCCATCTCCCGCACAAAAGGCATCCCTTTCCCCGGATAAGAACCGGTCCGCCCGAGTTCTTCCTCGATCCTCAGAAGCTGATTGTACTTGGCGACCCGGTCGGAACGGGAGAGAGAGCCCGTCTTGATCTGGCCGGTACCCAGGGCCACGGCAAGGTCCGCAATAAAAGTGTCCTCCGTCTCGCCCGAGCGGTGACTGATCACAGAAGTGTATCCGTTCCGCTTGGCCATCTCCACACAATCGATGGTCTCACTCAAAGTTCCGATCTGGTTTACTTTGATGAGGATGGAATTGGAAACGCCCTCTTCGATCCCGCGCTTAAGGCGTTCGGTGTTGGTCACAAAAAGGTCGTCACCGACCAACTGGACCCGGTCGCCCAGCCTTTGGGTCAACGCCCGGGTACCTTCCCAGTCATCCTCACCCAGGCCATCCTCAATGGAGATGATGGGATATTGATCCACAAGCTTTTCGAGCATGTCGACCATTTCGGATGAGGAGATCTTATTGCCACTGGATTTAAAGAGGTGATATTTCCCTTCCTCCGGCAGATAGAATTCGGACGAGGCCACGTCAAGCGCCAAATAAAGATCCTTGCCGGGCTCGTAACCCGCCTTTCTGGTGGCCTCCAGAATGGCATCCAGGACCTCCTCGTTGGAACCCAGATCGGGCGCAAAACCTCCTTCATCCCCCACATTGGTGGACTTTCCCTGGTCCTTCAGGACCTTTTTGAGGTTGTGGAAGACCTCTGCCCCCATGCGGAGCGCCTCACCGAAAGTCGGGGCGTTCACGGGCATGATCATGAATTCCTGAAAATCCACTTTGTTATCGGCGTGGGAACCCCCGTTGAGGATGTTCATCATGGGGACAGGCAGCCGGGAAGCACCGACACCACCAAGATATTGGTAGAGGGACTGATCGTATTCGTAGGAAGCGGCCCGGGCGGCGGCCAGAGAGACCCCCAGCATGGCATTGGCCCCAAGGGAGCTTTTGTTCTTGGTGCCATCGAGCTCGATCATGATCCGGTCGATCTCTCTTTGGTCCTGAACGGAAAGCCCGATCAGGGCATCCTCGATGTCCCGGTTCACATTCTCCACAGCCCGGGAGACCCCTTTTCCGAGATAGACATTCGCATCCCCGTCGCGCAACTCAACGGCCTCGTGTTCACCAGTGGACGCCCCCGAGGGGACGGATGCACGACCCACGATGCCCAATTCGGAGGTCACTTCTACCTCGATCGTGGGGTTTCCTCTGGAATCCAATACTTGACGGGCATTTACAGTGGCGATAGCGCTCATGAGCGGAGATTTTTTGTTGCGGATGCAAAGATGAAGTTTTCGAAGGGATTAAGGGAGGGGAGTTGGAAGCTGGGCGTTGGGAACGGTCGTGGGAATCCGGTCAGAGTTTGCGGCTGTCATAGGCCCAGTGCAAAAGGGCCTGCCTTTGGCGCGCACGGCATGACCAATCCTTCGGCAGACAGTTCTTCCGGACCTGACCCACATGGCGTTTCATCGCCTTCCAGCGCCCGACCTGGCGTTCATCCTCTTCGGGGAGCCGACGGCCCATATAATAGCGACAATACCACTGGAACCAACCCCGGGGATCGTCCGGATGGATCCATCCCTTTTCCTGCCAAACATGAAGTGGCTGGGAAGCATCCACACGGAAGAAGTTCAACGTGGGATCCCGTTTTTCCGGGGAGAGCTTCGCTTCTCTGAACCATTCCTCCGGGAACTCGTCGCGGCAATCCGTCATGTATTTGCCACCGAACACCCCCAAAGCCAGCATCTCCGCTGGCGTAAGACCGGGCCGGAATGCGGAATGAAAAGAAGCCCCCAGCGGGGCGGTCAGATAGTAGACGTAATCTTCCTGCATCTTATCATGGACCACGACCTTCTCCGCCATAATCTTTTTTCAGTATTCGAGCAGATTCCGGAGTTCCTCCCGCAGGCGCTCCTTGGGGAGGAAATCCGATTCGAGGGGGCCAGCGAAAGGGACCGGCGTATCCAGGGCAGCCACCCGCTTGACCGGTCCATCGAGGTATTCAAAGGCCGCCTCGCTGATCCGGGCACTGAGCTCTCCGCCGAAGCCACCGGTCAGGACCGCCTCGTGAAGGATCAGCACTTTTCCCGTCTTTTTGACAGAATCCAAAACAGCCTTTTCATCAAGGGGGACGAGGCTCCGCAGGTCGATGATCTCGGCATCCGCCTCCATTTCCTCGACGGCCTCAAGCGCCCAGTGGACACCCGCCCCGTAAGTAATGATGGAGACGTTATTGCCTTCCCGGACATTCCGGGCCACCCCGATGGGGGTATGCTCAAGCCCTTCGGGGACTTCC
>CAYVSK010000053.1:0-4773 GCA_964453635.1 uncultured Weeksellaceae bacterium
GGGGTCGCGAACGATAAGGGGTAGAAAGATGATCTCACCATCGCTTTTGAGGTTCAAGTAGTAGCGATGGGTCTCACCCCGGGGTATTTCAAGCGGGAAAACGGAGCGTCGGTGTTCGTATGCTTTTTGCTCGATGGGGATCCCATCCCCGGAGCGCATGGTGTCCACCGGCCGCCCGGCCTCGATCCGGTAAAGGTCCACGCGGTTCGTGATCCCTCTTGCGGCCTCCAATAAGAATTCCGTTCGCCCGGGGCTTTCGTTCCTGATCTCGAAGGCCACCCAGTACGCTTCATTGGTGAAGCCGATGTTCGGGTTTTTGCGCCCGATACTTTCGAAGGGCATGGTCCCGTTTTCCAGAAGATGCCGGAGCTCGACCGTATCACGCGGATCCCTGAGGATCCTGGCGCGATCGGAAATGTCCACCGATACCGTGTTCGATCGGACCGGGTAGGGATCCATCGCCCCTTTGGTCTCAGTAAACGGCCAGGAAAGGATCAGGATGAGAACGAGGATCGAGCTCCTTCGGATGTATTCTGGGGATATGGGAGGATCGGTCCTGCTCATCTTCTTTTGCAGCTCATGTGATCCGCAAGCCCAAGACCAGAATGTCGTCGACTTGTTCCAGGTCATTGCGCCATTCCTCAATGGTCTCGTCGAGAATTCGTTTTTGCTCCGCCATGGAATCCGTTTGTATGCTGCAGAGCAATTCCTTGAAACGGCTGTATTTGAACTTTTTGCCGTGTTCACCCCCGAACTGATCGGCATAGCCGTCGGAGAAAAGGAAGAGTGTATCCCCCTTCTGTAGTTTGTAATGCTGTTCGGTGAACCCCTCCTCCGTGTGCTTCAGGGAGCGCCCGATGGCGCGTTTGTTCCCTTTGAGCTCGATGAGCTCACCATCGCGGATGATATAGAGGGGATTGTTGGCCCCGGCGAAGCGAACGGAGCGTTTTTCCTGGTCGAGTTTGCACAGAGCGAGATCCATCCCGTCCTTCATCTCGTTATCCGCATCTGCATTGCCGCTGAGAAGGGTTTCGCGAATGGAGTTGTCCAAGTGATCGAGGACCGTGCTCGGGGAATCGACCCCTGGTTCCCTGATCCCGCGATCGAGGATGTCCTTCCCCATCAGGCTCAAAAAAGCCCCGGGAACGCCGTGCCCCGTACAATCCACGGCTGCGAAATAAACGGCGTTGGAGGGCTCGGGGTCCTTCCTGAGCCAGTAAAAGTCCCCGCTCACTTGGTCCCGCGGTTTGAGCAATACGAAGGAGCTGGAGAAGTGTTCTGAAAGGCGTTTCTCTGACGGAAGAACGGCCTCCTGGATCCTTCTGGCGTAACGGATGCTGCTGAGGATCTCCTGGTTCCTGGCGGCCAGTTTTTCCTTCTCGTTGTTCAGGGCCTCTGTTCTTTCCGCCACCCTTTGTTCTAGTTCCCGGTTGTGCCTGTCCACAATGGCCTTTTTCTCCTCCAGTTCCTGCAAGGCCTCGGCCTGCGCCTTTTCCTTTTCTTCCTGGACTTCCCGGTATTTCAGGGCCATGGTAATGGAGAGGAAAAAGATCTCTGTGATCGATCCGAACTTCAGGGCGTTCTTGAAGAATACAGTGTTCTGCACGATTCCCGTATTCCCCAAAAGGAACAGGGTCACGCCTGTGATCAGGAAGATGAAGGCGAGGGTGAAGGGTAGGGGGATCCGATAGCGCATCCTTTTCAGCACAATGATCGAGATCAGGATGAATATTGCGGTAAAGAAGGATAGGGCGTTGATGAAGGGGTGGGTAATCACGTAGAGTTGACCGTTCGTAAGGGAGGTTGCGATGGCCAGGAGGCTCAGGCCTAGGATCCCTTTGTATATCCTGTCCAGGGTGAGGGATCGCTCCCTGGTCTTGAGGTAATCCTTGGCGTAGAGGGAAACGAAGAATATGCTGATGATGGTCGTTGTCAGTACAGCTCGATCCGCCAGCCAGGGAGCGTTCGAGAACAGCCATCGGTAGCTGTATCCGTCGACCGACATTTGGGAAAAGCCGATCGACAGTACCCAGAGCACGTAAAATAGAAAAGAGCTTTCCCGGGATACCCAATAGAAAAAGCTGAAGAGCACGAAGACCAATACCATGACGCCGTAGTAAATGCCGTTGAGGAATTGTCGGTCCCGGTCCATTTGGTGAAATGTCGTCGGGTCTCGTAAGATCAGGGGCAACATGATGGTCTCTCCGTGGCTCTTCAGGTTGAGGAAATAGCTACGTGTTTCCCCGGGAGGGATCTTTAGGGGAAAGATCGCTTTTCTGTGGTCGTAGGGCTTTTTATGGTAAGGGGTGTGG
The DNA here is from genome assembly GCA_964453635.1 of uncultured Weeksellaceae bacterium. Classification (GTDB taxonomy): domain Bacteria; phylum Bacteroidota; class Bacteroidia; order Flavobacteriales_D; family CAYVSK01; genus CAYVSK01. The sequence goes on from CAYVSK010000053.1 coordinate 2,313, forward strand.
TCACCTGCCCGCATTGTATCAATGATCTTTTCGTTCCGGACCGTATAGAGGTCCACCCGATTGGTAATGGGGCGGGCCGCTTCCAAGAGGAAATCCTCTGCATGGGGAGCATTGTTCCGGATCCTAAAGCGGACCCAATAGCCTGTATTGGAAAAGCTCAAGTCCGGGCTTTTGGACTTGGTCTTCTGAAAGGTCAGGGATCTGCCCTTTTGAAGGATGTGGTCGAGTGATATGCTGTCCCCGGGGTCTTTAAGAACTTTTACTTGGTCGGATATATCCCGTGATAAACGATCCTCCCGTATTACTGTGGAGGCTGCGAGCAAACCGCCCGGGTCGAGCCCGAAAAGCATCAGAGGTATGAGCAGCAGGGGCCTCATTATGAGGCTTAAAACTAAGAAAAACGCACGTGTTGTTTTTCGTTTGGATGGGCCAAAAAAAAGCGACTCCCATGCTTATAAAAGGGAGTCGCTTTTAGAAGAAAGCTACTTGCTTTTCGGATCAGGACGCAAACAGTCCCGTGGTCCCATCGGATCGGTGTGGGTGTGTAAATTAATTCCGTTTTGCGTTCTTGACCTCTTTTTTCAGGTCCTCAACGGTCTCTCGTCCCTTTTTAACAAGATCATCGAGTTCCTCTTTGGTCTTTTGGGCCTGGTGGTTCATCTTTTTGCGCGTTTCCTTGCCGTTCTGAGGAGCCAAAAGGACCCCTGCCAGTCCGCCGGTTACTGCGCCGAAAATACTTGCTGTCATGACTTTTTTGAATGTGCTCATAATGGTGTTTTTAGCTGGATTCTACCTTCTTATAGCAAAGTTAAACCTTCTAACCCGTTTTTCAATCCTCAAAGTGAAAGATCAGAAGCGGGACCTCGCTTTGATAGGCCATTTTTCTGGCCATACTGGGGTCGAAGAAACGCTCGAAGAAATTGAGGTTCCGATTGAGCATGGCGAGCAGGCCGATCCCTTCTTCTTGAACGAAACTTTCAAGGGCTTCTTCGACCCCTTTTTCTTCGTCACTGATCCGGTGGAAGGTCACATTGGAGATATCGGATCGTTCTTCAAGGGCCTTTCCAAGGGTGCGTTTGGGGTCCTGCTCGTCATTTTTCCCTTCCTGCACGTGTACCACGTGGAGTTCAGCATGAAAGCGGTCGACCAGCTCTTTCAATTGCACGAGCGCTTCGGGGTCCTTTTCGTGGTGGTCGGTGGAATAGGCCACTTTGTCGAACGGTTTCGGGGAAACCTCCCTGGGCACGACCAAGACGTTGGAATGGGCATTGTCCACCACCTTTTTGGTCGTGGACCCCAAAAGGGCATCGGTCCTTTCATTGGCTCCCTTGGTCCCCATTACGATGAGTCTTTTCCCGTCCTGTGATGCCTCCCGGAGGATCTCGTCACCGGGAAAGCCGACCGGTGTTACATGGTCAATGATGATCCTGTCCTCATCCCTTTTCATCTCGGAAACGAGGTTCTCGAGCTTTCCGCGGGCAGCCTTTTCAGCCTCCTGGACCGCCGTGTACTGATCCTTTTGGTAGACCGGGGAAAGGGGATCGCTCACCGGATTTGTAATGGTGTGCATGAGGGTAACATTAAGGTCCATCTTCCGGGCCAGAAAAAGGCCGTAGTGCATGGCGTTAATGGATGCTTCGGAAAAATCGATGGGGATGAGTATGTGATCCATGGTCTTGTTTTTTCTGAGGGATCGAAAATAAAAAAGGGCGGGAGGTGAGGGAATGACCCTGGTCATCCCATGTTATAAAAGGTTTACCCGTGCATGGTGCTGTCCTTCCCGTATCGCTGGATCACCCGGGCCTCGTGATCGAGAAAGGTCGACCATCGCTGATCGACATCCACCCCTTTCCCGTGTTGCTTTGCAAAGCCAAGGAATACTTTGTAGTGATCGGCTTCACTGACCATCAGGTCATAATAGAAATTCCGGAGGTCCTCGTCCTCCACGGTCTCGCTGAGCATGCGGAAACGTTCGCAACTTCGGGCCTCGACGGTCGCCGCAAAGAGTAAACGGTCGACCATTGCCTGCTCCTTGCTTCCTGAGCGATCAACCAATGTCGCCAGGTCGTTCACGTAAGGGTCCTTGCGTTCTCGTCCGAGCGTGAATCCCCGGTCCAGGAGTTTTTGGTGGACCTGCCCGAAATGCTCCATTTCTTCCCGGGCTATGCGGGTCATTTCCGCCACCATATCGGGGTATTCGGGATACTTTACGATCAGGCTGATCGCATTGGATGCTGCTTTTTGTTCGCAATAGGCGTGATCGGTCAGTAGTTCTTGCAAGTTCCGTTGAGCGATCGCTGCCCACCGTTGATCGGTGGGCATTTTGAGACCAAGCACGGTCTTTTTTGCCTGTGTGCTTTCCATGTTACCTTCATTAATTTATCACTCGATCCCCTGGACCTTTTGTTTGTCGACCGAGATGGTAAGCGTGTTCCCTTTTTGGGGATTGAAACCGACATCG
>CAYVSK010000053.1:4783-17538 GCA_964453635.1 uncultured Weeksellaceae bacterium
TAGTTGGGGAGTGTGGTTATTAAGGGGCGGTTCATGCCACCAAACGATGTCTAATTCACCGAACCGTATCGGGGCGGACACAGAGCAAGTGAGCGAGGGGATCGAAACCGACATCGAATGAGCCGTGAAGGGCCTTGACCTGGTTCAGGAACATCATGTAAGCTCGATCTTTTTTCCGGTTCTCCTGGGGTCTTTCCCCGAAAAGCTTAAGGGGGGAATCCTCTTCGATCTGGATCCATAGCTCCGGTGCTTTCTCTTCATTGTGGGATCGGATCGTGATCCTTTGAGGAGTCCCTCTCTCCAGAATGGTCCGCAAAAGATCGTCCACCATTCTGAAAAGGATCATCCGTGGGAGAAAAGGCAATTCTGAGGATGGCCCCGTTTGAACAAAGTTAACTTCAAGGTCCCGAGGGGCCTTCCGTTCATATTGTTGGGCAAGTTCCTGAAGAGCTGCTTCAAGGCCCAGGTCTTTCAAGGAGGGAGGGACCAGCTGCTGGGTGATCCGTTTCGTCTTTTCCAGTGTTTGATGGACGATACTGGTCACATCCTCTAATGAATCTTTAATGTCGGTACTGGCTTTCCGTTCCTTGTCCATCTGTTCCAGGATACGCTCCAGATGGAGCTTGGTCACCGATAGATTTTGGCTGACCTCTTCATTGAGTTCATGGGAGGCCTGAGACCTTGTTTCTCCTTCCGTCTCCATGATCCGTGAAGTGAGGTGCCGTTGTTCCAGGACTTCGTTGGTGATGTCGTGGATCAAGCCATGCAAAAAGAGTTTGCCGGTCTTGTCCTTTTCTTTTCTGAAATTCATGTTGAAACAGAAGGTTTCCCCCCTTGAGTTCGTGATGCAATGTTCCAGGGAATCATGCCCCTTATTCGGGGTAAGGGTGTCGAGCTTTTCCCTGAACCTGGGCCATTCTTCACGTGGAATAAGTTCATAAAGATCCTCCATGCTATATTCTTCCTTTTCCTCAAACCCAAATAGTCCGAGCAATTCTGGGCTCGGATAGAAGAGACCGGTATCCAGGTCGGCTGAGAAGCTTCCCATGGATGCCATTCGCATGGCCTGGCGAAAATTCTGTTCAAGATGTGTCTTTTCCCGGATCAGTTCGTCCCGTTCAAGAATATCCGCCTTTTGTTCTTTCTCTATGGCCTTGACTTCTTTTAAATAATTGAGTTGGTTGAACAATAGGGTAAGGAAAACGAGGGGGATGTTGAGCATTCCGAGCAACTGACTTGTTTGAGGCTCGACCATGGGAGCGAAAAGCTGAGGTTCGAACAGTTCAATGGGCCAAAAGGCGATCGCTGATAAGAAAAACTGGACCCCCCTGTGTATAGGTTCATTCCTGGTGAAATGGTAAAAGCTCCCAATGGCCAGTGAGAAAAGGAAGAGACGAATGTCGGCCTCCCGGCCGAACAATTGATCAAAAAGAAGGATGACCAAGAGGGATAGAAAGGAGAGCCATATCCTTGGCAGATCGGACCATCCAGCCTTGACCATAGGGAGTATGAGGAGAAAGAACAGCCCGGCCAGGATGATCGATAGGCTTAGGATCCATTTAGCGGATATAATGAAGACCACTAAAAAAGGGGTCAGAAGAATGGGGACGATCCATCCCATTCGGTAGGTATAGCGAAGGGCGCCTTCTTTATGGTGGTCTTTTATTTGGCTTTTTTGGGAAATGGTCGCTATCCTGAATGAAAGATGGGTGCTTGGCGTCTGTGTTCACGAAGGAAGTCAACTTCAACTTTCCAACAACACTCGGGCATTCTTCAGGGCCGCATCACTCAATTCTTCACCACTAAGCAGCATAGCGATCTCTTCAACCCGCTCTGAGTGGCTCAATCCCTTTACCTGGATGGAATTTTCCGCTCCAGAGGCTTCTTTGTAGACTTTGTACTGCTGTTCACCTCGAGCAGCGACCTGGGGTGAGTGGGTGATACAGATGAGCTGCCCGTTTGTCGCCATGCGTTGCATAAGATTCCCCGCCCGGTCAGCGATATTGCCCGAGATGCCGGTATCGATCTCGTCGAGGACCAGGGTAGTAATGGCTTGTTTTTCTGCAACGGCTGCTTTTAGGGCCAACATAACGCGGGCTTTTTCACCCCCGGAAGCAATGTCCTTAAGGGGTTGGGTCCGGCTGCCTTTGGCCGGACAAAAGTTGAAGTTCAGTTCGTCCTTCCCGTCTGGACCAGGGGTGTCCCTGTCTTTGCGATCGACCTGAAAAGTGGCCGCCTTCATGCCAAGTTGCCCGATCTTCTCGTTGATGGCTTCTTCAAGCTCAGGGATGGCCTTTTTTCGGTACTGGCTCAATGTTTCGGCCCATTCCAGGAGCTTTTCGTGTTGTTCGGCATTGGCTTTTTCCAATTCCTCGACCGCTTCATCCATGGACCCCACGCGGTCGAGCTTTTCTTTGATCTCGTTCCGTTTCGCGATCAGGTCATCGCTGTGCTGGACCCGGTGTTTTTCCATAAGCTCGTGTAATCGGTCCAATCGCTCATTGATGGTCCGGAGGCGTTCGGGGTCCGCCTTCGTGTCCGTTCCGATGCGTTCCAGGATCGCGGCAATGTCATCGAGTTCGATCGCCGAACTTTCCAGGCGGGACCGGAGTTCTGGGAGTTCGTCCTGATGCTCTTCGATTCCCTGTAATTCGTTGCAGGCCTCTTTCAACCGGCTTACAAGGTCGTTATCGGCGGCTTTGAGCATGGCCCCGATCCGGCTGGTGGTCTTCTTGATGGTCTCTGCATGTTGGAGGGTGTCGGCTTCTTTTTCCAGGTTTTCCTTTTCGCCGGCTTCAACGGCCGCCTTATCCAATTCCTCGAGCTGGAACTGGTAGTAATCCTGATCGAGTCGTGCCTGTTCAGCCTCTTCCCGTGTCGCATCGAGCTTCTCCTTCAACTCCAGGTATTTTTCACGGGCTTGGTGGAATTGTTTCAGGTTCTCTTTGTTCCCTGCATAGGCATCGACGATCTCCAGTTGGTAAGCAGCCGTCTCCAGAGAACGGGACCGGTCCTGGGAATGCAGATCAACGAACTTTTCGCCGAAGCTCTTCAGGACCTCGAGCTTGACGGGCGTATCATTGATAAAGGCCCTTGAACGGCCTTTTGGGTCGAGTTGGCGTCGGACGATCGTGGGGTTTTCCGCATCGACACCCGCCCATTCGAACAATCCGTCAAGGGGTATGGCGTCAGTCCGGAATTGGGCTTCCACGATGCACTTTTGTTCGGGGTCCTGAAAGATCTTTTTGCTCCCTTTATCGCCCAGGATCAGTCCCAGTGCCCCGATGATCACGGACTTGCCAGCACCTGTCTCGCCGGTAAGGACCGTGAACCCTTCCCCGAAAGGGATCCCTATCTCTCGGATCAGTGCATAGTTCCGGATATAGAGATGTTCGAGCATCAGCCCTGGACGATCTTCTTGTAATCGGAGATATTCGCCGGATCGAGTTTCCGGAGCAGATCGTAGACCTTGTTTTTCTCGTCCGTTGGGGCTTCCGAGAAGATCTTGACGAGCTCTTCGTTCTTGCCCCTGAAAAACACCTTCATGTTAAAGGAATTGGGCTTTGCTTCGTGCACCTTCTCAAGCTTTTTGAGGCTTTGAATAATGGCCTTGCGTCCTTCCTTGCGATCTTCATACATTTTGTCGAGCCCTTTGCGGTGGTATTGGTAAAGGGCTTTGCGCATGGGCTCGAAACGCTGATCGAGGATATTGTTGACCAGCCAGTAGCGGTTCCGCTTGCTTTCGTGGGATTTCCAGCCTTTTTCACTGGCCCCCTGGGCGTTGTTTACGATCTGCTGAGCGGTCTGATAGTATTTGGTTCCCCCTTCGGGCGAAAATGTATCGAAATCCATCCCCAGGATCATATAGGCGTAATAGGCTAAAATGGAGGTCAGGTTGGACCGGTGTCGGTCTTTTGAGAACTCCATTTGCATGTTCTCAATGTAGCGGATGTTCAAATTTTCATCCTTATGACTGAGGACCGGTGAACTGTAAGCGGAGTTGTAAACGATCCGGCTAGATTCGACCTGGATGGACCCCTTGAAGCGATCATTGGAGGTTTTTTCCCGGATATGGAGGAGGATGCTGCAACTGATCCGTTCCTGAACTTGAACATCCGCATCGGTCCAGGTCTGGGTGTTCATGAATTCCCGGATGTCCTTTTTCATGGAGCGGAGGATCTCTTGATTCCGCGTACCCTGGATCTCCGGTGCGATCACTTCCACAGAACAATCCAATTCCTGGGCATTCCCCAAAAAAGGAATGAAGAAAAAGCAGACTATGAGCAGTACTTTACCCATTTATTCGAAGGAACGGACTTTTTCGAGGATCATTGGCGATCGCTTGTTTGGAATGGAGCGCGCTCTTGGTTTTTTCTCCATCCCTGGACAAGATGGTGACCCGGTTGGTATCGTAGCCAAAGGCTGCTCCCTCATCGAACATGGAGTTCATGACGATCAGGTCCAGGTTCTTTTCTTCCAGTTTCTTTTTTGCGTTCTCCTCTTCATTATGGGTTTCCAGGGCGAATCCCACGAGCACCTGCCCGTTCTTTTTGACTTTTCCCAGGCTCAGGAGGATGTCTTCTGTGGGTTCGAGTTTCACTTCATGGGTCGACTCGCTCTTTTTCAATTTTTCCTGGGCCACTTCAACGGCTCGGTGATCAGCAACAGCTGCGGCCATAATGGCAATGTCCACATCCGGGAAGTAAGTTTTGCACGCCCGCGCCATTTCGCGGGCCGTGTTAATACGAGTTATGTTGATCCCCGGCACCTCTGTGTCAAGATGGGTCGGACCGGTCACGAGTTCTACTTCAGCTCCTTGTCTGGCCGCCACTTCAGCGAGGGCGAATCCCATTTTACCGGTTGAATGATTGCCGATAAAGCGGACCGGATCGATGGGCTCCCGGGTCGGTCCTGCCGTTACCAATACTTTTTTCCCTTTCAGGAGCTGATCCTCTTCAAATGCTGCTCTGATCCTTTGGAACAGGACATCGGGTTCGGCCATTCTTCCGGGACCGTATGCCCCACTTGCCAGTTCTCCTTCTTCTCCCGTAACAATGACGGTTCCTCGCTCCTCCAGGGTGGTCATGTTGTCGCTGGTCGCCGGGTGATCGATCATTTCCCGGTCCATCGCCGGTGCCACGTACAACGGGCCCTCGTAAGACAAAAAAGTGGTCAGCAGAAGTTCATCCGCCTGTCCTGTCGCCATTTTGGCGATCGTGTTGGCCGTAGCGGGGGCGATCATGAAGAGGTCCGCCCAACGAGCAAGGCTTACGTGGTCGGCCCATTCCCCGCGGTCGGTGTCCGCGATGAGATCGGTATGGACCGGCTCGTCAGCGAGGGTGGAAAGGGTTAGCGGGGTGATGAAGGAGTGGGCAAAGGGGGTCATTATGACCCGGACATTAGCACCTGCCTTTTTTAGGTCCCGGATCAGATAAGCGGTCTTGTAAGCGGCAATACTCCCTGTTACACCAAGCAGGACTTGTTTACCCCGGAGCATGGGAAGGGCTGACTCATTCATGGGAGGATGTGCTCTCCTCCTCGGTCTCTTTCGCGGGGTTGCGGAAATAGATCTTCCCCTCGAGCAATTCCTGGATCGCGATCGAGGATGGTTTGGGGAGTCGTTCGTAAAAACGCGAGATCTCGATCTGCTCCCGGTTTTCGAAGATCTCTTCGAGGTTATCGGAAGAACTAACGAACTCCTCGAGTTTTTCGTTCAGTTCCTCCTTGATGTTCAGGTTGATCTGATCCGCTCTTTTGGCGAGGATCACCACGGCCTCGTATATGTTGCCGGTAACGTCCTCGATCTCTTCAACGTCCCGGGGAATGGTGTTTTTGGGTGCATTGCTTTCCTTGTGGCTCATGATCGGTCAGTTTGATACGGTTTCCTGCTCTTTTAACGCCTCGAGGGTTTTTTTGTAAAGCTCTTCAGCCTTATCCATGTACTCGCTGTCCTCGTATTGATCCACGAATTTATGATAGGCATCGATGGTCTTGTTCAGCCTTTCCTTTTTTTTGCTTTCCACGCTCTTGATCGCTAGTTCGTAGCGTGAGCGAAACCGATAATAGAGGCACTCTTCCTTGTATCTCGTGTCGGGATAATCCTCCAGTACGTTGCCCAGGGCTACGATGGCTGCTTTGTAGCTTTCTCGCTTGTAGTAGTTCCGGGCACTCATATAAGCCTTTTTCTCAATTTTATTACGCAATTCTCCGATCAGTTTCTGCGCCGAATCTTTCCGATCACTGCGGGGATACTCATTGATGTAGACCTGCAGTTTCTCGATGGCTTTTCGCGTGTCCTTCTGGTCGAGGGCATAGGGCGGTGAATTCTTGTAGTGACAATAGGCGCTCATGAACTTACATTCCTCAACCTTTTCGCTATTGGGAAAGTTCTCGACGTAGCTGTCGAAATAGTGGGCAGCCAGGAGGTAATCCTGGATCCCGAAATGGCTGTAGGCGTAGTAGTAGTAGATCCGTTCCGCCTTTTGCGTGCCACGGTATGCGGAGATCAGTTCCTCGAGCAAGGGGATGGCCTTGGTGTATTCCTCAGCTTCGTAGAACTTTTTGGCTTTTTCCATCTTCAACTCCGGATCATTGCTGTTGAGCGCCTTGTGGTATTCTCCACAGGATACCATGAAAAGGCTCGCCAATAGAAAAGTCCATACTATGCTCACTGAGCTTGTCATGATCTGCAAATATACGAGCCTTTTCTGGTTGCCTGATAGGTCTCCGTAATGCCTGTTGTTTATTGGGTATTGCGTACTTTCGAGCGGGATCTGTAAAGGAACGGAATTGAAAGACCAGCATTCAATGGCTGAATATCAATGCACAAAACTTGAAACGGTGTTGTCACGAAATACCAATACAGCGGAACTCCGTTCAACCGGAAATTGAATGACCATGGAGCACGACTTTGACGAGATCATTTCCCGGACGGGGACCCATTCCGTGAAATGGGACCATCGAGTGGAACACTGTGGTCGCAGCGACGTGCTTCCCATGTGGGTCGCGGATATGGACTTCCGTTCGCCCCCTGCGGTACGCACGGCTCTTAAACGGGCCGTGGAGCATGGGGTTTTTGGGTATACCGCCCGTTCTGAGCGCTACGAAAGGGCCATTCGGGGTTGGCTGTTTGACAGACATGGGTGGGGTGTGGATCCGGAGTGGATCCTTTACAGCCCGGGTGTGATGCCTGGCGTCTCTTATGCCATTCAAGCCTTTTCTGAGCCCGGAGACAAGGTGATCGTTCAATCCCCTGTTTATCCCCCTTTTTTCGGGGTGATCCGCGAAAACGATCGCAGGGTTGGGGAGAATCCGCTCGTTCTGGTGGATGACCATTACCAGATGGATATGGATGACTTGGAGCGTCAACTGGCGGAAGACCGCACGCGGATCCTTTTGTTGTGCAGTCCCCATAATCCCGTGGGTCGAGTCTGGCATTACAAGGAACTGGAAAGGGTGGGGGAGCTTTGTGAGAAGCACGATGTGCTGATCATTTCCGACGAGATCCATGGGGATATCGTCTATCCCGGTGCGGAACATGTGCCGGTCGCCTCCCTCGATCCGGACTTCCAGGAGATAACGGTGACCCTGACCGGCCCCGGCAAAACGTTCAATGTGCAGGGGCTGATCAGTGCTTTTGCGGTCATTCCGAACGATGATCTGCGGAAAGCTTTTGAGCGGGTATTGAAACGGAATTGGGTCACCCTTGAGAATGCCCTCAGTATCTACGCTTGTGAGGTGGCTTATGAAGAAGGCGCTCCCTGGTTGGATGAGCTGTTGACATATCTGAATGGGAACCGTGCGTACCTGCTTGATCATATCCAGGATCATTGCCCGGGGATTCGGGCCATTCAGCCCGAGGGAACTTATGTAGCCTGGCTGGATTGCCGGGAGCTCGGTCTTGATGACAATGAGCTGCGCGACTTCTTTGTTGATGAAGCCGGGGTATGTCCCAATAGCGGTGTAACTTTTGGAGCACCCGGCAGCGGTTTTATGCGCTTGAATTTTGGTTGTCCCCGGGCTCGCCTGCGGGAAGGGCTCGATCGCATATCGGCGGCCTTGCAAGCCCGATGGGGTTGAGATCCAGGTTCTTCTATTCCAGCTTGTAACCCACGCCCTGAACGGTCACGATGTGTTCCTCCCCGAGCTTTTCCCGGAGTTTACGAATGTGGACGTCAATGGTTCGGTCCCCCACCACCACATCCGTTCCCCATACCGCATTGAGGATCTCATCCCGGGAGAAGACCCTGCCGGGTTGCCCGATCAGGAGGTTCAGCAATTCGAACTCCTTTCTCGGGAGACTGAATTCCTTTTCTCCTTTCTGAACGATATAGCGATCGCGGTCTACCTGAATATCGCCCGTGCTTTCCGTCGTTTTTTCTTCTTCCATGAACGGGGGGCGGCGCAAAAGGGCTTTTATCCGGGAATTCAGGACCTTCGGTTCAATGGGTTTGGCAATGTAATCGTCGGCTCCGGCCTCGAAACCTTCGATCTGTGAATAATCCTCGGAGCGGGCGGTCAAAAAGGCAATAAGGACATTCTTGAGCGTCGGCATGGTCCGCATTTCCTTGCAGGTCTCGATACCATCCATCCCGGGCATCATGATGTCAAGAAGGATCAGATGGGGTTGGAAGCTCCGGGCCGTTTCAATGGCATCCTGTCCATTATCGGAGACCTCCACCTGATATCCAGCTTTTTCGAGGTTGTAGCGGAGAAGCTCCAGAATGTCTTCCTCATCATCCACAACGTGGATCCTTTTTTCGCTGTTCTCTGTCTGCATTCCTCTTACGGTACTGATAACGGGGCTAAATTAGAAAGGAAGCAGAAGAGGAGGATTAATTTCTTGTTAAATGTCCACGATCGGGTCAATGTTCTTGGTGGAAAGCGTTGATACAAAAGGCCAAAGCAGCATTGATGGAGGATTTGCGTATTAGAAATATATATTTTTAACAGTGATATCACTGTGAAAAATATATATTTCTTGATCGGTCGTTTTTTTCCTTCCGGCCAAAAAAGAGAGATCTCTATATTTGGTGCAGTTTTAAAAGCAAGGTCATGGCACATCAACTACTTGAACAGAAAAAGGGGATCATTTTCGGGGCGCTCAACGAAGAATCTATCGCGTGGAAGGTCGCCGAGCGTGTGCATGAAGAGGGTGGTGAGTTCATCCTCAGTAACGCACCCGTAGCCAAAAGGATGGGTAAAACAGAGACCCTCGGGGAAAAGACCGGGGCGGAAGTGGTCTATGCCGATGCCACTTCGCTGGACGACCTCAGGAAGCTTTTTGAGACCGCTCAGGACCGCTTCGGGGGGGTGGACTTTATCCTGCATTCCATCGGGATGTCCCCCAACGTTCGAAAGGGGTTCGAGTACACCGCTACGGATCACAGCAATTTTCAAAAGACCCTGGATATATCTGCCCTCTCTTTCCACAAGTTGTTGCAGGTGGCCATGGAAATGGACCTGATCCGGGAGTGGGGCTCCGTGCTCGCCCTTAGTTACATCGCTGCTCACCGGGTCTTCCCTGATTACAACGACATGGCGGATGCCAAGGCCCTTCTGGAATCCATTGCGCGCAACTTTGGCTATCAATACGGGAAGAAGAAAAAGGTACGGATCAACACCATCTCCCAATCCCCGACGCCCACGACAGCAGGAACAGGCATAAAAGGCTTTCAGTCCTTCCTGAATTATTCCGATGCGATGAGCCCGCTGGGGAACGCATCAAGTGAGGATTGTGCCAATTATTGTGTGACCCTCTTCTCCGACCTGACCCGCTACGTGACCATGCAGAATCTCTTTCATGACGGAGGCTTTTCTTCAACGGGCGTGAGTCAGGAGGTCATGGAGCATTTCAGCGATAAGGGGGAGTAGCTCCTTTTGTGCGTTTCTTGTAAAACGCTTATATTCACATCGCGGACAACGGATCCCATCTTTGGGGGTGTCCCGGAATGGCCTGTTTTTAGGCTTTTTTCGGGGCTGAGAGTAGACCCCGGGAACCTGAACCGGTTCATACCGGCGCAGGGAAAAGATGGTTGCCCATATTGCCAACCCACCCGGACCGCTCATCCCCATGCGGGTCCCTTGTCGCATTTCGAACGTGAAGCTTTACACAGAACGATAAAATCGTACTCATTATGTCATTGAAAGAAAAGCAAGACAAGGTCCCGGGTCAGGATGTCGTGACCCAAGCTCCCTTTCCCGGTTCAAGCAAGGTTTATGTACCCGGGAAGATCCACGATATAAAGGTTGCCATGCGGGAGATCGGGTTGAGCGATTCCGATCCCGTCCTGGAGAACGGGAAATTTCATAAGAATCCCAACCCCCCGGTCACCGTCTATGACACGAGCGGTCCCTATACCGATCCCGATGTCGACATCGATGTGCGGGCGGGTTTACCTCGGCTCCGTGAACCGTGGATCGAAGCTCGCGGGGACGTCGAACAACTCGACGAGATCTCTTCGGAATACGGGAAGGAACGCCTCTACAACAGCGATCTCGACCATCTCCGTTTTCAGCACGTAAAAAAACCCCATCGGGCGCGGAACGGGAACAACGTGACCCAAATGCACTATGCTCGTCAGGGCATTGTCACACCCGAAATGGAATACATCGCCATCCGCGAGAACCAGCGTATTCAGGAGGTGAAGGACAAAGGGGTGCAACACGAAGGCCAGGCTTTCGGGGCCAATATGCCCGGGGAAGCGATCACGCCTGAATTCGTAAGGGATGAAGTGGCTGCTGGCCGGGCGATCATCCCGAACAACGTGAACCATCCCGAATCCGAACCCATGATCATCGGCCGGAACTTCCTGGTGAAGATCAATGCCAACATCGGGAACTCAGCCGTTACCTCGAGCATCGAAGAGGAAGTCGAGAAGGCGGTCTGGGCCTGTCGATGGGGGGCGGATACCCTCATGGACCTTTCCACCGGAAAGAATATTCACGAAACCCGCGAATGGGTGATCCGCAACTCCCCGGTACCCGTCGGTGCCGTGCCGATCTATCAGGCCCTCGAAAAGGTCAACGGGAAGGCCGAGAAACTCACCTGGGAGATCTTTCGGGATACCCTGATCGAGCAGGCGGAGCAAGGGGTTGATTATTTCACCATTCACGCCGGCGTTCGACTGCCTTATGTTCCCATGACCGCGAACCGCACGACAGGCATCGTATCCCGCGGTGGTTCCATCATGGCCAAATGGTGTCTGACCCATCACGAAGAGAGCTTCCTCTATACCCATTTTTCCGAGATCTGTGAGATCATGAAGGCCTACGATGTGGCGTTCTCCCTTGGTGACGGGCTTCGGCCCGGTTCGCTCGCCGATGCGAACGACCGGGCCCAGTTCGCTGAACTGGAGACCCTCGGTGAGCTCACAAGGATCGCCTGGGAGCACGATGTTCAGGTCATGATCGAAGGGCCGGGTCATGTTCCGATGCAGAAGATCAAGGAAAATATGGACAAAGAGCTGGAGCTCTGTGACGAGGCGCCTTTTTATACGCTTGGCCCCCTTACTACTGACATTGCGCCGGGATACGATCATATCACTTCCAGCATAGGTGCCGCTATGATCGCTTGGTACGGAACGGCCATGCTTTGTTAGGTGACCCCCAAGGAGCATCTTGGATTGCCGAACAAGAAGGATGTAAAAGAGGGGGTGATCACCTACAAGATCGCTGCTCATGCGGCTGATCTGGCCAAGGGGCACCCGGGCGCGTATTACCGGGACAATGCCTTGAGCCAGGCGCGCTTCGAGTTCCGCTGGAACGACCAGTTCAACCTCTCCCTGGATCCGGAGACCGCGCAGGCTTATCACGATGAGACGCTGCCGGCGGACAGTGCCAAGGTGGCCCACTTCTGCTCGATGTGTGGTCCTCACTTCTGTTCCATGAAGATCTCGCAAGAAGTCCGGGATTACGCAAAGAAACACGGGCTTGACAATGAAGAGGCCATCCAGGAAGGGATGAAAGAAAAATCCCGGGAATTCGTGAAGAAAGGGGGGGATATCTACGTAGTCCCGGAAAATGGAGAGGCTGAGGAGCCAAAAGGCGGTGCTTGATACCCGGTCGGGTAGGGGGATCGCATCGGACAAGATTTCTTGCTTACCTTCGTTAAGCAGGCCGAGATCATGATGCGTTCCCCCGATATACCGTCCTACTTCAGGATCTTTCGGACGAAAGACCCCGATACCTTTGAATACAAACCCCGCTATTACGATCCGGACAAAGAAGAAAGGCAGGAGCGCAATCGACGGATCGAACAGGAGGTGAAGGCTTCGGAAGAAGCTGAAGAGCGGATCCGAAAGGAAGATCTCCGGGAGAGGATCCAGGGGGCTTGGCGAGGAGAGTATGCAAGGCAAACCCAAATGGCCAATATGCGCCTCCTCGTGATCCTGGTCATGCTGTGCCTCATTTGTTATATTATCTTTGCTTACCTGGGGGCTCTGGAGAATGCTGTGTGAGTTGCCAGCCGGGGTTTATGAGTGTCGTGTCGCCTCCTTCCGCCCCCCTTTGACCGAAAGGGCCGTATGTAAAACAGCATGCCCGGCCCACGGCCAAAGACAGGACATGAACAGGCACTGGTGTGGTGAATGTCCTTTATAGCCAAGGGGACTTTTCCATACCAAAGTAGTAGAGGTCATGGAGGATGTTGTTCAATTGCTTCCGGAGTCGATCTCCGATCAGATCGCCGCGGGTGAGGTGATACAGCGACCTGCCTCGGTGGTGAAGGAATTGTTGGCGAATGCCATCGATGCCGG
>CAYVSK010000054.1:0-3721 GCA_964453635.1 uncultured Weeksellaceae bacterium
GGATCGGTAACGACCACATCGGGTATGTTAAGCTCCTCAGTCCGTAAAAGGTCTTTGATGTCCCCCGCAGTGAAATCCACATTCCCGATCCCATTGATGCGGGCGTTCTCCCTGGCATCCGCCACCGCATCCTCCACGTACTCCATACCGTGCACGTGTTTGGCCAAGGGAGCCAAGTAGAGGGAAATGGTGCCCGTTCCGCAAAACAGGTCATGCACCTCCTCATGCCCGGTCAGCCCGGCCATCTCAGCGACCTTGCGATAGAGGACCGGAGCTTGGTAGGAATTGGTCTGGAAGAAAGAGAGCGGGGCGATCTTGAAACGCAAAGGGTCATTCCCCACGAAAGGAGGCAATTCCTCGAAGAGATGGTCGCGCCCTGCAAAAAGATGCGGCCTCAACCCTTCCAGGTCATCATTTTGGCGCTGATTGATGGTATAGACCATGGATGTGGGCGATGGAATGGCCCCGAGGTAAGCGTTCAGGAAAGCCTCCCGGGCTTCAGGATCTTCGTAGTGAAAGACCACATTGATCATGAACTCCCCCGTACGCGTGGTCCGGATGACCAGATTCCGGAGAAAACCAGTCTTTTCGCGGGGGTCATAGAAAGACAGCCCCTGTTCCAAGGCGATCCTTCGTGCCTCGTTCCGGAGCTCATTGGAAGGGCCGTCCTGGAGATAACAGTGCATAATATCGATCACCTTATCAAATTGCCCGGGCTTGTGAAAGCCAAGCCCCGCCCTGTTGTCAAAGGTCTCGTCAGAATGGATCTCTTCCGGAGTAAGCCAGCGTTGCCGGGAAAAGGTGAACTCCATTTTATTGCGGTAATAGGTGGCCCGTTCCGAAGGAATGATCGGGTGAATGGCCCCCAAAGAGACCTTGCCGATCTTCGTGAGGTTCTCCATGACCTCCTTCTCCTTGTAATAGAGTTGCTTTTCGTAAGTCAGCGTCTGCCAGGTACATCCCCCGCAATGCCAGAAATGCGAACAAAAGGGGGTTTGCTTGTCCGGCGCCTCTTTGTGGAAAGCCACGGGAAAGCCCTCGAGGTAGTTCTTTTTCCGTTTGGTGATCCGCACATCCACCACATCGCCCGGCACCGCGTCCCGGATAAAGACCACCATGCCATCGTGCCGGGCAATGGCCTTTCCTTTGGCAGCCACGTCACTCACTTCGAGCCCCTCCAGGGTCTTTTTATTCTTTGCTGCTTTTCCCATCGCCGCCCCAAAATTAACTATCTTTGCGCCCCGTTTCGCGAAACCCGATAGCAATTCCGCCTATGATCGATGAGGTCACATCCCGGCAAATGATCGACCTGGAAGCCCGGTACGGGGCTCAAAATTATCATCCCCTCCCTGTGGTCCTTTCAAGGGGCAAAGGGACCAGGTTGTGGGATGTAGAAGGAAAGGCTTACTACGATTTCCTCGCCGCCTATTCCGCAGTGAACCAAGGCCATTGCCATCCCCGGATCATCAACACCCTTACCGAGCAAGCGCAACGTTTGACCCTCACTTCGAGGGCTTTCCACAACGATATACTGGGGGAGTACGAGCAATTCATCACCGAGACCTTCGGTTACGACAAAGTGCTTCCCATGAACACCGGGGTCGAAGGCGCCGAGACCGCCGTCAAGCTCGCCCGGAAATGGGGGCACGAAAAGAAAGGGATCACGAACGAAAAGAAAAAGGTCGTCTTTGTCGAGGGCAATTTCTGGGGACGGAGCCTCAGTGCTGTTTCCGCTTCCAAGGATCCTGATAGCTACCAGGGTTTTGGACCCTTCATGCCGGGTTTCGAGATCATTCCCTACAACGACATCCCCGCTTTGGAGAAAGCACTTGAGGACCCGGACGTGGTGAGCTTCATGGTCGAACCCATCCAGGGCGAGGCCGGGGTGGTCGTCCCGGACGAAGGATACCTCAAAAAGGCCGAAACGCTTTGCAGGGAAAAGAACGTCCTCCTGATCTGCGACGAGATCCAAACAGGTCTCGGGCGGACCGGTAAGATGCTGGCCAGCGAACACGAGGACGTCCGGCCGGATATCCTCGTCCTCGGCAAAGCCCTGTCCGGCGGCATGTACCCGGTATCCGCTGTGCTGGCGGACGATTCCGTTATGCTCTCCATCCAGCCCGGGGAGCACGGTTCCACCTTCGGGGGCAACCCCTTGGGCTGTAAGGTGGCCATGACGGCCTTGCAGGTCCTCAAGGATGAAGGGATGGTGGAGAATGCAGCACAGGTCGGCCGGGTCTTCCAGGAAAGGCTCGGAGAGCTCGGGAACAAGAGCGATCATATCCTGGAAACGCGAGGGAAAGGCCTGATGAACGGGGTCGTGATCGATGAGGAGAAAGGATACAATGCCTGGGACATCTGTTTGAAACTCCGGGACCGCGGCTTGCTCGCAAAGCCCACCCACGGGAACATCATTCGCTTTACGCCACCCCTGATCATGAACAAGGAAGAGGCTCAAGAGGCCCTCGATATCATTGAACAGGTTTTCCTGAAAGAGCTCCCGGCGGAATAATTGCCTTCGCTAAGATCGCTTCGCAAACTTGTTCAGGATCGCGTGGCACACCCTCTATGCCCATCCCCTTCCGGAAAGCCACCGCTTTCCGATGGAAAAATACGAGCTCTTACCCGAACAACTTCTTCGGGAGGGGACGGTTGATCAAGAACAATTCTTTACCCCAACACGGCTTTCTGAAGCATCCATCACCCGGGTCCACGACCCCACTTATTGGCAGGCCCTGAAGGAAAAACGCCTCTCCCAACGGGCCGAAAAGCGGACCGGTTTTCCCTTGAGCGACCGTTTGATCGAGCGGGAAGCGACCATCATGGACGGCACCGTGAAAGCCGCGAAATATGCTCTGGAGGACGGGATCGCTTTCAATATCGCCGGTGGCACCCATCACGCTTACCGGGATCGCGGGGAAGGCTTCTGCCTTCTCAACGACATTGCTTTGGCAGCCGATGCGTGTTTACGAGAAACCCGGGTCGAACAGGTCCTCGTTGTCGACCTCGACGTGCATCAGGGAAACGGGACGGCCTCGATCTTTCAAGGGGACGATCGTGTTTTCACCTTCAGCATGCACGGGGCCGGGAACTTTCCGATGCACAAAGAACCTTCCGACCTGGACATCCCCCTGCCCGATGGGACCGGGGATGCCACTTATCTCGAGCAGCTCGAGAAGCAACTCCCCCGCCTCCTCGATCACCTGAACCCCGACCTGATCCTTTACCAGGCCGGGGTAGATATTATCGAAGGGGACAAGCTTGGCCGCCTGGCCCTCTCCCTGGAGGGGATCAAGGCACGCGATGAAAAGGTACTGCGCGAAGCCCACAACCGCAGGATCCCGGTCGCCGTTTCCATGGGCGGGGGTTACCACGATTCCATTCGCCACATCATCGAGGCCCATGCAAACACTTATCGCATAGCAGGAAGGCTTTATGAATAAAGAGAGCCGCTTTTTTTCATGAAGGGATCAGGAACGAACAAAAAGACCCCCGCCCGGATCGGGCGAGGGTCTTGAAGGCAAAGGAGAAGCGCTTTTCGCCTCAGGCGAACTGAGCCTCTTCCGTCGAACCTTTCATGGCGCCGGTGGAGGACGTCCCTCCTGTCACGACGTTCTGCACCTCGTCGAAATAGGTGGCGCCGACGAAGGCTTGGTGCTTCACAGCGGAGAAGCCTTCTTTTTCCTCCAGTTCGAACTCCTTTTGCTGCAACTCGGAGTAA
>CAYVSK010000054.1:3731-13664 GCA_964453635.1 uncultured Weeksellaceae bacterium
GGTAATGAACTGGTACTTGTAGCCCATGTCCGCGAGCTCCTCGCGGAACTTTAGCATCTCATTCTCGCTCATCTTGGCACCCCAGTTAAAGGAGGGCGAGCAATTGTAAGCGAGGAGCTGATCGGGATATTTTTCCCGAATGGCCTGGGCGAACTCTCGGGCTTCCCCGATATCGGGGTTCGAGGTCTCGCACCAGACGAGATCAGCGTAAGGCGCATAGGAAAGGCCGCGATCGATGGCTTGCTCGAGGCCGTTCTTCACCTTGAAGAAGCCTTCCTCGGTCCGCTCCTCGTCCTTGATGAATTTCCGGTCGCGCTCATCCACGTCGCTGGTGATCAACGTGGCCGCATCCGCATCGGTCCGGGCAATGATGAGCGTGGGCGCCCCCATGACATCGCTGGCCAGGCGCGCGGCAACGAGTTTGTTGATGTGTTCCCGCGTGGGGACCAGCACCTTGCCTCCCATGTGGCCGCACTTCTTGGCCGAGGCCAGTTGGTCCTCGAAGTGAACGGCCGCCGCGCCGGCCTCGATCATTCCCTTCATCAGCTCGTAAGCGTTGAGAAGGCCACCGAATCCGGCTTCAGCATCCGCCACGATGGGGACCATGTAATCGACATCGTCCTTGCCGTTGACGTGCTGGATCTGGCCCGCCCGATGGAGGGCGCTGTTGATCCGCCGCACAACGCTGGGGACCGAATTGGCCGGATAGAGGCTCTGGTCCGGGTACATTGATTCACCCAGGTTGGCATCCGCAGCCACCTGCCATCCACTGAGGTAGATGGACTTGAGGCCGGCAGCGACCTCCTGGACGGCCTGATTCCCGGTCAAAGCTCCCAGGCCGGATATGTAGTGCTCGTTGTTGATCCCGTTCCAGAGTTTATCAGCCCCCATTTTGGCCAGGGTCTGTTCCACCTGGACCGGGCCGATCAGGTCAGCCACCTGTTCTGCGGAATACGGTCGCTCCACATTGGCCCAGCGGGCGTCGTTCTTCCATTCTTCATTGAGCTTCTTGATCCGTTCGTCTCGGGTCATAGATTATGGTTTTGATGATTGATGTTCGAGCTTTTTGTATTCGTTTGTAAGAGCCTGATCAATCGAGGTAACGATAAGCCGGTGTGGTCAGGAACTCTTCGAATTCGTCCGATGTGGCAAGCTTCTCAAAGATCTCGATGGCCTCATTGAAGCGACCGTTCTCGAAAAGTTCCTCGCCCACGTTCTTTTTGGTCCTTTCCAGAGCCTTGGGTTTCAGTTCCCGATAAAGCTCCATATCGATCGGCCGGCCATCGTTGAGCTTCGCATCGGGATGCTTGAGCCACTGCCAGATCTGGGCCCGGCATATCTCGGCCGTGGCTGTGTCCTCCATGAGGTAGTAGATCGGCACGCAACCGATGCCCCGCAGCCAGGATTCGATGTACTGGATCCCCACGTCGATGTTGTTGATCATCCCCGCTTCGGTGATCTCGCCTTCGGGCACTGCGATAAGGTCCCTGGCATCCACCTGGACATCATCGCGCTTCTTGTCCTCGATCTGATTGGCGTTGGGCATGACGTTGTCGAACGCTTCTTTGGCGACGGGGATCAAGCCGGGGTGAGCGACCCATGTACCGTCGTGGCCATCGTTCGCTTCCCGCTCTTTATCCGCGGTCACCTTCTCAAAGGCCTTTTTGTTCGCCTCTTCATCGTCCTTGGTCGGGATCTGCGCCGCCATTCCGCCAATGGCATGCGCACCGCGGCGATGGCAGACCTTGATGACGAGCTGCGAATATGCCCGCATAAAGGGCACGGTCATGGTCACCTGGGCCCGGTCCGGCAAGAGAAATTCCCGGTGGGACTGGAATCGCTTGATATAGCTAAAGATATAATCCCATCGTCCACAATTGAGCCCTGCAGAGTGCTCCTTGAGCTCGTAGAGGATCTCGTCGAGCTCGAAGGTGGCCAGGATGGTCTCGATCAGGACCGTCGCCTTGATCGTACCCTGGGGGATGCCGAGGTAATCCTGGGCATCCTTAAATACATCGTTCCACAAGCGGGCTTCAAGGTGGCTCTCCATTTTGGGCAGGTAGAAATAAGGACCGGACCCCTTGTCGATCAATGTACGGGCATTATGGAAGAAGAAAAGCCCGAAATCCATCAGAGAAGCGGAGACCGATTCGCCATCCACGATGAGGTGTTTGTCCTCCATATGCCATCCGCGGGGGCGGACCAACAAGGTCGCGGGCGCGTCCTTGAGCTGATAGACCTTGCCTTTGGCCTCGTCTTCCAACTTGATACTGCCATTTGCGGCATCCCGGAGATTGATCTGGCCATGGACCATGCTCTCCCAGGAAGGCGTGGAAGAGTCCTCAAAATCCGCCATGAACATGTTCGCGCCGGAGTTCAGGGCGTTGATCACCATTTTCCGGTCCACCGGCCCCGTGATCTCCACCCTGCGGTCCTGCAGATCTTGTGGGATGGGTGCGACCTTCCATTCGCTGTTCCGGATCTCCGCTGTTTCTTCCGGAAAATCCGGCATTTCACCCTGGTCAATGGCACGCTGGCGTTCCATGCGTTGCTCCAGTAGCTCCTTGCGGCGGGCATTGTACTTGCGGTGCAGAAAAGCGACGAATTCAAGGGCTTCCTCCGTAAGGATAGACTCCGTCCCGGAGAAAAGCTCCCCCTTGACCGTCACTGGCTTGGCTGTTGTTGATTCCATGTATGGTGGAATTTTTTGTTGTTCGGCTACGAATGTAAGGGGCGAATTTGAAATCACAAACGAATATTCGCTGTTGTTGAAAAATTCACTATAATATTCAGTTCGCTCATATCCAAAGCACGTTGGGATCCTTATATTCGACCCTTATAGAAGATGGGGACGGAACGTATGCGGGGCCATCCCGAACCAACGGGACCATCCCCCTCTTCCTTGGACCGGGCCTTGGAATGGTCCTATAAGAACGACGATGCGCATTGCTGAAGAGAACATCCGGATCATCTTCGGGCTCAAGCTTAAGCAAAAGCGGAGTGAGGCCGGCATATCGCTCGATGAACTGGCCCATAAGGTAGGCATTTCCAAGTCCTACCTCAATGAGATCGAAAAGGGGAAGAAGTACCCCAAGACCCCGAAGGTCGCCATGCTGGCGGAAGCACTCAATACCTCCTACGACGAGCTGGTCTCCCTCAACCTCGATAAACAATGGGCTCCGCTCACTTACATGCTCAATTCCAATTTTCTCCAACACCTACCCCTGGAGCATTTCGGCCTGGAACCCGCCAAGATCGTGGAGGTCATAGCCAATGCCCCCAGCAAGGCCAATGCCCTGATCAATACGTTGATCGAGATCGCCCGGAACTACAACATGACCCAGGAGCACTTTTATTTTGCTGCTCTCCGGTCCTATCAAGAGAACCACAACAATTTTTTCGAGGACCTCGAGGAAGCTTCTGAAAAGTTCCGTAAGGACTATCTGGATCCCGATGCGAAATGGGTAAGGGCTGAGGAGCTTCAGCGGATCCTTGAGGAGGAACACGGATACCTGATCGATACTGAGGAATTGTCCAAACACGAACCCCTCAGCGGCCTGCGTTCCGTATACGTACCGACCACGCCGCCCCGCCTGATGCTCAACCCCAACCTCAGTGATTCCCAAAAGGCTTTTGTGTTCGGCAAGGAACTCGGTTACCTGACCCTCGGGTTCAAGGAACGGCCTTACACGTCCTCCTGGATCAAGGTCGACTCGTTCGACCGGGTACTCAACAACTTCAAGGCCTCTTATTTCTCAGGGGCTTTGTTGCTGGACAGAAAGCTCCTTAAAAAGGACCTGAAAGCCTTTTTCGAACGCAAGGAATGGTCGAGTGCTGAATTCCGGGCCTTGATGGAACAATACACCAGTTCCCCGGAGACCTTCATGTCCCGCCTCACCAATATTCTGCCGCAATACTTCGGGCTCGGGGACCTCTTTTTCCTGCGCTTCAACCACGAACACGATACGGCTAAGTTCGAGCTGACCAAGGAATTGCACCTCTCCCGACTCCATGAACCCCATGGTAGTGAGATCGATGAGCACTATTGTCGACGCTGGGTCTCTTTGGGGGTCCTGAACCGGACCGAACAAAAAAGAAAGGCCGGGACTTACAAAGAACCCATTGTGGACGCCCAGATCTCGGAATACCTCAATTCGAAAGACCGCTATCTGGTCATCGCCATGGCCCGGCCAATGGCCCGTAAGGCCGATGCTGACTGCAGCGTGTCCATTGGCTTGCGACTGAACCAGCAAATGAAAAAACGGGTGGCTTTTTGGAACGATCCCGGGATCTCCGTCACCCAAGTGAACGAGACCTGTGAGGATTGCCCCCTCACCGATTGCGAAGAGCGTGCGGTCCCTCCGAGCCGGGTCATGGAAAAGGCGTCCAGAAAGAGAAAGGAAGAGGCCCTGCAGGAACTTTTACGGAACTATACCGGTGGCTTATGATGGATCGGCCCATATGGAGGGCTTTACCTGCTTATGCCCCCCCCCGATTCTCGATCCCTGGAACTGCCGCTGGTCTTAACAATGAATAGCACGCTTGAAAAAGGCAGCATATTTCTTTTATCTTTGACAAAGAGGCCCTTTAAATCCTACGATCCGCCCAGTATCCCAAGACCGATCTACATGCCCTGGCGCCCCATTCTGTTCATCATTTTTCTTTTCATACCTCTATTCGGCCAAAGTCAAACAGCTGAACATTCCTTTTTCCTCGCCCCCGGTCTCTCCTATTACTCCACATCCGATGAGGCCGCTTATCCCTATCGTCGCGAACGCAACTTCGAATATCAGGGGGGCGCAGGGATCGGCGGCTACGAACTGGAATACCATATATCCAGCACCCTTGCCTTTGGCTCATCCATAAAATACGGGATAAGGCGAGGGAAGCTCTACACCAGCTGCTTTTGTTTCCACATCCCCGAACAACGTTTGTCAGTCCGGAACCTCCTGACCCTGCACAGTCTTGACGTTCCACTCGTACTGAAGCTAAAGGACGGGAGTGAGGACCGGAACAAAGCCACCTACTTTCAAGCCGGGCTCGGATTGAGCCACATTTTTGCCACCCACAAAAAAGTGGAACATGAAGCCTTTCCCATGGGGAATTCCGACAAAGTAGCCAGGGGGGAACTGGAAGAGGGGTATTTCTCTTTGCGGACAAAAGGTGGCTCTCCGGTCGTTCCTTTCTTTCAGGTCGGTATCGGGAAAAGATTCCCGATCGGCGGGCGGGCTTTCTTTGTTGAGCTTGTTTTCGACCGCGACCTCCGATCCCTGCAGTACGAAGCCAAGGGAGCCTTCTTGAAGAACAAAAGGGAGGTCTCCCTCAAAAGGAACCTGCTGACCCTCCAATTGGGCTATATTCTACCGACCGATAAAGCCGAATAAGCGCGTTCGGTATCATTCAGCAGCTGACTTGCTTGAAAATACCCACTTATAGGTATTGGGGCTGTCCTTTTATTTGCTCTAAATTGCACTATTTAGAATGGCTCTAAATAAGGAATCCGTTTGAACGAGCTCAACATTCTCCATGCAAATCCCCAGACCCTGGCAAGGGTCGGGTTGAAAAGGGTCCTGCACAAAGGTGGAGGGATCGGACGGATCGAGGAAGCCGCTTCTTTCGATGAGCTGCATAAGAAACTCCGTTCAAAGCGTTACGACCTCGTGATCATCGACCACGATCACCAATTCTCATTCGGCCTCAACGACATTCAGCGGGTTCAGCAACAAGCGCCGGAGGCCCGGGTCCTCGTCGTGGTATCCTCGGCGGAGCAACCAGAAGTGCTCCGGGTCCTGGAATCCGGGATCAATGGATGCGTAACACGGGTTTGCAGCGAAGACGAAATGATCAGTGCGGTCTTTTCCATCGCCCGGGGCGAGAAATTCTTTTGCAACAAGATGATCGATGTGGTCCTCCAAAAGCATCTGGACCACACAGAGGGCATCGAGGAGGACTGCGAAGCCACCAGTTTGTCCCCGAGGGAGGTGGATGTCACCCGCCTCATCGCGGAGGGATACACCAACAAGGAGATCGCGGGCAAGCTCTTCTTAAGTGTACACACCGTACAAACCCACCGGAAGAACATTATGCGGAAGCTCGGATTACGCTCATCCTCCGAACTCGTCCGTTACGCCATCAGTATCGGGATCATTCAGCCCCAATGACCCCCTCGGGCCTCACCCCGGTCTATAAAAGACGAAAGTGGCCACTGAAAAGGAAGCAGGAGCTGAAGCCGATCTCGGCCGGGGGCCTGCCCTGCTCTCAATTCATTTGTAACGACCGATCAATTGTTCGCGATAAACTGGCGCAGGACGTACTGAAGGATCCCGCTGTTCCGGTAGTATTCCACTTCAATAGAGGAATCGAGGCGGCAACGAACGGCGAATTCCTGCTTGGTGCCGTCGGTCTTTTCCGCGCTCACCTGCAGGTCCTTGCCCGGTTCGAGCCCATCAGCAATGCCCTTGATCGTGATGGTCTCAGTACCATCGAGCCCCAGACTATCGGCATTTTCGCCTTCCTTGTACTCGAGCGGCAGCACGCCCATACCCACGAGGTTGCTCCGATGGATGCGTTCATAGCTTTCCGCGATCACGGCCCGAACGCCCAAAAGATAAGTCCCTTTGGCAGCCCAATCGCGGGAAGAACCACTCCCGTATTCCTTGCCGGCGAGGACCACGAGGGGGGTGTTCTCTTCCTGATACTTCATGGATGCGTCGTAAACGGACATTTCCTCCCCGGAGGGGAAATGGACGGTCCGCCCGCCTTTCCCTTCCACCAAATGGTTGTCGATCCGCACGTTGGCGAAAGTGCCCCGAACCATCACTTCGTGGTTGCCCCGGCGGGATCCGTAGGAGTTGAAATCAGCAGGCTCCACCCCTTGGCTCATCAGGTACTGCCCGGCCGGCGAATTCTTGCTGAAGCGCCCCGCGGGAGAAATGTGGTCGGTGGTCACAGAATCGCCAAGCTTGAGGAGGACCCGGGCTTCCTCGATGTCGGTGGGGTCTTCCGGTTCTTCCGAGATGTTCTTGAAGAAGGGCGCTTCGCGGATATAGGTGGAATCCTCTGTCCACTGATAATCGATGCCACTCGGAGCTTCCAGTTGTTTCCACTGATCCTCCCCTTCGAAGATCACCGAATAAGCCTCCCTGAATTCCTCCGGCGCCAACGATTCCCGCATGACGGAATGGATCTCCTCTTGCGAGGGCCAAAGATCCTTCAGGTAGACCGGCCGGCCATTGCCATCATGGGTCAGGGGATCATTGAGGATGTCGATGTCAACCCTTCCCGCGATGGCATAGGCGACCACGAGCATCGGAGACGCGAGGAAATTCATCGCGACCTGCGGATGGACACGAGCCTCAAAATTCCGGTTGCCGGAAAGAACAGAAGCCAGGATCAGGTCACCCTTCTCGACCGCCGCTTCAACAGGAGCCGGAAGGGGACCACTGTTGCCAATACAGGTCGTGCATCCGTATCCCACTAAGTGAAAGCGCAGGGCTTCCAGGTGCTCTAGGAGACCGGACCGTTCAAGGTAATCCGTGACCACTTTGGAACCCGGGGCGAGGCTGGTCTTGACCCAAGGTTTTACGTTGATCCCCAGCTCGTTCGCCTTTCGGGCCACCATACCAGCCCCGATCATCACGCTCGGGTTGGACGTGTTCGTACAGCTCGTGATGGCGGCAATAGCGACCGCTCCATCGCTGAGCATGTATTGCCCTTCGTTCCCCCGGACCCGAATGGTCTGGAGAGGCTTCGCCTGAACGGCCACATTCAATTCACCTTCCTCCGATGAAGCGCCAGGACCGGAGGATTCATAAACGAACTCGCCACCTTCATCGCTTTCCGTAAGGACAGCGGTCTCTTCACGCTGGCCGGCGGTTATATAATCCCGGCCATGTTCCTCGGTGATCAGATCCGAGAACTTGTCATTTAATTCTTTGACGGCGATCTTGTCCTGGGGCCGCTTGGGTCCGGCGACATAAGGCTCGAGGGAAGAAAGGTCGAGTTCCACGACATCCGTATAATCGATCGATTCCCGTCCGGTTCTCCACAGGTGATTGGCCTTGCAATAGGCTTCCACCCGATCGATCACTTCCTGGGGTCGGTTCGTCTGCTTCATGTATTCGGTCGTCCGGTCGTCGATGGGGAAATAGGTGGCCGTGCACCCGAATTCCGGCGACATGTTCGATATCGTGGCCCGGTCGGGGACGGTAAGGTGGTCGAGCCCTTCCCCGAAGACTTCAACAAACTTCCCGACGACCCCGTATTCGCGGAGAAGGTTGGTGATCGAAAGGACGAGGTCGGTCGCGGTCACACCTTCCGGCATCTTCCCGGTAAGTTTCAAACCGATCACCTCCGGGCAACCGAAATAAATGGGTTGATCGAGAATGGCCGCTTCCGCTTCGATACCACCGACCCCCCAGCCGAGGACGCCGATCCCGTTGACCATCGGCGTGTGGGAATCCGTTCCCACGAGCGTATCAGGGAGGAGCTGACCGTTCCTTTCGGTCACTCCCTGGGCCAGGTATTCGAGGTTGACCTGGTGACAAATGCCCATGCCAGGCGGGACGACCGAGTAATTATCAAAAGCCCCCTGGGCCCACTTGAGGACCCGGTAGCGCTCAGCGTTCCGTTTGTACTCGTATTCCACGTTCTTGCGATAAGCTTCGTCCGAACCGAAAAAGTCCACCTGTACGGAGTGGTCCACCACCAGGTCCACCGGAATGGAGGGGTTGATCTTGCTGCCGTCCTTCCCTTTCCGGATCACCTCGGAACGAATGGAAGCCAGATCGACCACGGCGGGTACGCCTGTAAAATCCTGCATAAGGACCCGGGCGGGTTTGTAGGCCACGTCCTTCCCGGAACCTTTGGGGTCCCAATCCTCCAGGATGCTGACGTGGTCATCCCGAACAGCGAACCCGTCGTGATTCCGGAGGGCATTCTCCAAAAGGATCCGGATGGAGAACGGGAGTCTTTCCACTTTTTCTTTGGATACGGCCTCATCCAGGGCCACGATCTTGTACTCCTTGCCGTTGATCTCAAGGGGTTTCTCGTACTGCGCCATGGTCTTTTCTTTTGTTGGTGGTCCGTGTCCGTATCGGCTGAAGACTCCAAAGGAGACCCCCGATATCCGCTACCCGGCGGACCTTGATACATTCTAAAATCCGTCAAACAAGGAGGGGAAAAACATCCCCTGTTCACGGGCCCGGCAAAAATACCAAAAAGGGGGTAGAACACTACTACGTGAAAGGATCCAATAGAGATCCCTATGGAGCGCCCCCACAAATTTTCTATTTTTGTAGCCCTATACCGGAGAGGTGGCAGAGCGGTCAAATGCGGCGGTCTTGAAAACCGTTGTGGGGTTACACCCACCGGGGGTTCGAATCCCTCCCTCTCCGCGATTTTCTCTTTTAAGGGCCTGTATAGCCAGATATCAGATCACAAACCCCGGCTCTCAGACCCCAAGAAAGGGGCATTGGGCATTAGGCACTCGGCATTGGGGGATTTGGAAAATCTTAGCTCCAAGATCTAAAAGGGAGCTGAGCAACTTTTCCTTTAAAATGATCCTAAAAATGGCGGTTTCCTTGCCCTATTTATTGGATCGGTAACATTTGCTTGTCTCTTAAAGAAGAACGTTCACCGGATCCCTCACCTTACGCGCTCCAACTTCAATCCCTCCAAAACAGAGGATATGGGAATGGCAAAACCGACCCCTTCCGTACCTCCTTTCAATTTGGCATTGGTGATCCCTACCAATCGCCCGGCCTCATTTACCAAAGCCCCGCCACTGCTTCCCGAATTGATGCTTACATCGGTTTGCAAATAAGACAGCTTATTGAACTCACGCTTTCCCGACACGATCCCTTTGGAAACCGTTTGTCCCAGCCCCAATTTTTTTGGCGTTCCTATGGCATAGGCCTGTTCACCTATAGCAAC
>CAYVSK010000054.1:13687-16666 GCA_964453635.1 uncultured Weeksellaceae bacterium
GAGAATCGCCTTCAGGTAAAGGCATAGGCTGGAGACCAGCGGTATCCACTTTGATAAGGGCCAGATCGCTCACAGGATTTTGGCGGACCCGTTTTCCCTGAAGGCGTTCCCCGCTTTTCAAGATCACCGTCAATGAATCCATCGGGTTCACCACATGATAGTTGGTTACTATATAGCCCTCTGAAGAGAGGATACAGCCACTTCCATGGCCTTCATCCCCCTTTACGGTGACCACCCTTTTGCTCTGTACTGATATGACCTTACTGGTATCTTTTACTTCAGGAGGATGACCTTTTAAAGGGATGGCTTTCCAATTATCCATCTTGTTTTCAAAGGCGGTCAATTCATCCCTTTTCAAAATTTCTTGAACCTCCCGCTTGTTCGTTAACTTGATGAGAGAGGCGTACAAGCCATCGAAAAAAGCTGGGTTACCGAAGGATGTTTTGGTTTGGTCGCGATCCTTCCAATCATCGAACTCTCCAGAGCGGGATCGGACAAGGAAAGTATCAATGGTGTCGCTATGACTGGTCACAACATGCCACTTCACATCCATTTCAAGAAAGTAGAAGTCATATTTCTCGAACCGGTGAAAAACGAATTTTTGGATCGTTGGAGAGAATTTTACCGTATTGTAATAGCTAAGCTTAAGATCCCTCTTTTCTTCATCATATTCCAAATACCCGTGGTGGTCCAATATTTTATTGAGGGAATCACCGTATGATGAATTTGCTTTCTCATTCAGATCCTGCGCCTTCTCCTCATCGATCCCGTTTACCTCTTTTGGTTCCTCTCCTTCCTTCAGATCTTCCTTTTTCTTGTAGGTTTTGACCAAGGTGTCCGTCGGGTCCAGGTTCAGGTGCATATTTCCAATGAAAAATTCCTTCTCAACGCCTTCCATGGATGGGATCTTCTCGGTGGGCGCTTCAAAAACATATTGGTCCGGATATTCGAACAGGACATTATTGAAAGCATCCAATATAAACCCCGGTCCGCCGATTATTCCCGTCACCGTCAAGACCAACCCGGCCGTTTCACCCGTTGTTCCTCCATTGGGGACCGCCAATGCAATACCAGAACTTGTCACCAAGGGGATGCCGAAATCCAAAGCAGCTGCTTTTAAGGGCCTTCTTTTTTCGGGATAAAACACTTTGAACTTGCTCCTGTATCCTTTTTTGTAGATCTCCACAGAATGGTCAAGTTCCGGTCCGTTCCGGCTTTCCTCTTTATTCGATCAACCTTTCCACCCGAAGCTCGAATCTGCCGGCGGCAATTCGGGTTTTAAAAGAATAAGCCGGATTGAAAAAGACATTGCCCGTGAGGTTCAGGACGATGCCTAATGGAATGATCCCCCATCCCGAACAGGATCGCGGTTTTTTCCTATTTTTATCCTTACAGAGAAATTCATTCCCGATCCCATTCCTGAACATTTTAGCCCACGGTTCTCCTAAGGGGGCGTTCTCCGGATGGTTTTTTTGAGCCTTCGATCATGGAAAACCTTTTGCAGCCGGAAGTGATATGGTTCTTGCTCGGGGCCGTATTGATCGCCCTGGAATTCGCGAGCACGGGGATCGTCCTGGTATTCTTCGGGATCGGTGCCCTGATCACGGCGATCTTCACCCTGCTCCTTTCCCCGGGGCTGGAAATTCAGCTGATCGTGTTCTCCGCGACTTCTCTGGCCGGCTTGGCTTTTTTGCGGAGGCTTCTCAAGGAAAAACTTTTCGGTAAACCGCGGGAACCCCGGGATACCCTGGAAGAGGAATTCGCCGGAAAAGTGGGGACCGCCCTGGAACCCATTCCCGAGAACGGCCACGGGAAAGTCTCCTTTAAGGGATCGACCTGGCCCGCCACGTCCATGAGCGAGATTAAAGAAGGAGAGGAAGTGGTGATCATCAGTAAAGAAAGCATTACCCTGCACGTCGAACCGAAAACGTAAACCGTCAAACCATGGCCCTTTCCGCTCCCACGATCATCCTGCTCACATTCGCCCTGATCCTGTTGCTTTTGGTCATCAAGAGCATCCAGATCGTCCCCCACCGTTCGGTATTTATTGTAGAGCGATTGGGGAAATTCCACCAGAGCCTCGACCCGGGATTCCATTTGATCATCCCTTTTGTGGACCGGGTCGCCTACAAACACACCCTGAAAGAACAGGCCATCGATGTGGCCTCCCAGACCTGCATCACCAAGGACAATATCTCCGTGGAGGTGGATGGGGTCCTGTACCTCCAGGTCATGGACCCCAAGAAAGCTTCGTACGGGATCGATGATTACCACTACGCTTCCATACAACTGGCTCAGACCACGAACCGGAGCATCATCGGGAAGCTGGACCTGGACAAGACCTTTGAGGAAAGGGAAACGATCAATTCCACCATTCTGGAGGCTCTCGACAAGGCAAGCGACCCTTGGGGGGTGAAGGTGACGCGCTACGAGGTGAAGAACATCACGCCCCCGCAGACCGTGCACGATGCCATGGAAAAGCACATGCGCTCCGAACGGGAAAAACGGGCGGCGATCGCGGAATCGGAAGGCCAACGCCAATCCCAGATCAACCGGGCGGAGGGGGAGAAACAGGAGATGATCGCCCGGTCCGAGGGAGAGAAGGAAAAGCGCATCAATGAAGCGGAAGGCCACGCGGCCGAGATCGAGCGAATCGCCCAAGCCACTTCCAAAGGGATCCACGAGGTCGCCAAGGCCATTCGGGAAGAAGGGGGCAAGGATGCCGTGAACCTCCGGGTCGCCGAACAGTACATTTCCGAATTCGGGAACCTCGCCAAAGAGAACAACACCATGATCGTGCCTTCCGATCTGTCCGACATCTCATCGATGATCGCCACGGCCATGTCCGCAGCCGATCACCAAAAGAAGGGGACACCGGAAGACCATAGGGACGCGGAATAAGGGACCGGTTTTTCCGTGAAAATTGCTTACCAATTTTCCAGGACCTTCTCCCTACAGATGATAAAATAAGGCTTAGCT
>CAYVSK010000055.1:0-14641 GCA_964453635.1 uncultured Weeksellaceae bacterium
TCACCCCGACCACTTTGGGGATGATCTCGCCGCCTTTCTCCACGTACACGGAATCGCCTTCCCGGATGTCCAATTCCTTAATGTAGTCGGCGTTGTGGAGGGTTGCGCTCTTTACGGTGGTTCCCCCGATATGAACGGGCTCGAGCTTGGCCACCGGAGTGACGCGACCGGTCCGGCCCACCTGAAAACCGATCTCCTTGAGGGTGGTCTCCACCTGCTCGGTGGCGAACTTATAGGCCATGGCCCAACGGGGGGATTTGGCCGTGGAACCGAGTTGGCGGTGGACCTTGTAGGCATCCACTTTGCAAACGATGCCATCAACCTCGAAATCCAATTCATCCTTCTTTCGCTCCCAGGTATCAGCGAAATCCATTACACCCTCGATATCGGGCACCCGCCGGATCATATCATCCTCGGGGGAAGGCACTTTGAAGCCCCATTCGCGGATCTTTAGCAAGCTCTCGTAATGGGTCTCGAAAGGGTTCTCCTCGGCGTAAAAGGCATAGAGGAAACAATCGAGATTCCGTTGGGCTACAACGGAGGAATCCTGCAACTTGAGCGTTCCGGCCGTGAGGTTCCGGGGATTGGCGTAGACCGTACCCCCTTTTTCTTGCTGTTCCCGGTTGATCCGTTCGAATTCCCCGTCCCGCATAAAGATCTCTCCCCGGATCTCAAATTCCCGTGGATGATCCGACCCCTGAAGGGTCAGGGGAATGCTGCGGATGGTCCGAACATTGGGCGTAATATCTTCTCCTTCGACCCCATCACCGCGGGTAACGGCCCGTACCAATTCCCCCTCCCGATAGGTGACCCCGATCGCCACTCCATCGTACTTTAGCTCACAGCTATACCGGATCGACTCATTGGTCCCCTTCCGGACCCGCTGATCGAAATCCCGCATTTCTTCCCGGGAATAGCTGTTGGCCAGCGAAAGCATGGGCCATTTGTGGCGCACAGTGGGGAATTCCTTGGTAATATCCCCGCCGACCCGTGTCGTGGGAGAGTTCACATGCGCCAAATGGGGGAACTGCGCTTCGAGCTCCTCCAGCTCCTTCATCAACTGATCGAACTGAAAGTCACTGATCGCCGGCTGATTCACGACGTAATAGAGATGGTTGTGCCGATGAAGGTCAGCGGTCAACTTGTCGATCCGTTCCCGGGCTTCTTCTTCGGTCATGGTCTCTTCGCTGTTAGAAAACGCTCCTTTCCGGAAAGATCGCGCTCGATCCGCACATTGTCATATCCCACTTCCCGGAAAAGGGAGGCAGTCGATCCCCCGTAGTGCTCGTTCAATTCAAAATAGACCCGTCCCTCCGGCCTCAATATAGCATCGCCAAGGTGAGCGATCCGCCGGTAAAAAGCAACGGGGTCATCCCCCTCTGTGAAGAGGGCCGAATGGGGCTCGTGATCCAGCACCCGGGGATCCAGCTCGACCCCCTCCTCTTTGGTCACATACGGGGGATTCGAGACGATAACGTCAAAATAGGGAAGATCCTCCGGGGTTGCCCTCATGATATCCAAACCGTAAAACTCCACCGCCAACCCCATAGCATCCGCATTTCGCCGAGCCAATTCAGCGATCTCCACCCGGTGGTCGAGCCCGGTCACCTGGGCCAAGGGGAGCGCGTTCTTCAGCGCCAGCGCGATACATCCACTACCGGTACCGATGTCAAGGATCGAAGGGCTCCTCCCTTTTTCCCCTTCGATCACCCGATCCACCAGTTCCTCCGTCTCCGGCCGGGGGATCATCACCCACTCATCCACGCTCAGCGTGAGACCGTGGAATTCTACTGCTCCGAGGATGTATTGCAGCGGACGCCCTTTCCTTAGTGCTTCAAGGACTTCCCACAACCAGGGCCGCACGCTTTCGGGGATCCCCTGGCGAACTGCCAACCGCCAATCGGTTCCAAGGGCATGTTCAAAGACCCGCCTGATGACCGCCTCCGTCTCCCGCTCCCCGAGTAGCGGTACCAGGACCTCCCGAAAAGCAGCCTCTGGCTCCTCATCTTTCAGATGCCGATGCTTTGATGGGGAAGTCGAACACATGGAGACAAAGGTAAAAGCAGCGGCCTTTGCTGAGCGCTAACCCCTTTTCGATATACTGCACCCCCTTTCCTTTATCTTCGCGCTGATCATGCAAGGGGACGAACGTTACATGCGGCGTTGCATCGACCTCGCGAAACTTGGTAGAGGTCAGGTATCGCCAAATCCCATGGTGGGTTCTGTGATCGTACATGATGAACAGATCCTTGGTGAAGGCTATCATCCAGAATATGGAGCTCCCCATGCGGAGGTCAATGCATTGAAAGAAGCCCGGAATGGCCTTTTGAGCGAAGCCACCCTTTATGTGAACCTCGAACCCTGTACCCATCACGGCAAGACCCCACCCTGTACGGACCGCATCATCGAGGCGGGCATCCCGGAGGTCGTCATCGGGACCCGGGACCCTTTCCCGGATGTGAACGGAAAGGGTGTTGAAGCTCTGGAAGCGGCGGGCGTGCGGGTCCGAACGAATGTGCTCGGGGACCAATGCCGGATCTTGAACCGCCGTTTCCTGACCTTTCACGAAAAAGAACGTCCCTATATCATCCTGAAATGGGCCCGGACGCTGGACGGTTTCATGGACATCCCCCGCAATAAAGGCGAAAAGGGAGTGGCATGGATCACGAACGATGAGACCCGAAAGCTCGTCCACCAATGGCGAGCAACGGAGGATGCCGTCATGGTCGGGGCCCAGACCGCCCAAACGGACAACCCCGCCCTCACCGTAAGGGAAGTGAAGGGCAAAAACCCGCTTCGTTTGGTGTTGGACAAGGAAGGCACCCTTTCATCCGGCCTTCAGATCTTCGACGGGACCGCGGGAACCCTGGTCTTTACGGAAAAAGCGGAGGAGATCGGGCAGGAGGAGATCGGGCAGGAGGAGATCGGGCAGAAGGAGATCGGGCAGAAGGAGCATGTACGCAGCATCGGCCTGTCGGAGGATCGTTCCGCCATTGAACAGGTCGGCGAAGTCCTCTATGCGGAAGGGATCCAATCCGTCCTCGTGGAAGGCGGCCGGCAGACCCTGCAAAGTTTCATAAATGCCGGTCTTTGGGACGAAGCTCGGATCCTGACCGGAGAACGCAGTTTCGGGGACGGTATGAAAGCACCGGGGGTCCCCGGCCATATCGTGGAACGCAGCACCATCGGATCCGACACTTTGCATGTTATGATCCCCACCCGGAACGAAGACAAGGCGATCTTATCGTAAGTTTGTCCCCCCTTTCTTTGAAGCGTAGCTACACCGATGCTCTACCTCGTTCTCAGCATCCTTAGTTCCACAGCCATTGTATTGATATTCAAGGGTTTTGACAAGTACCAGGTCAACACCTTCCACGGGATCGTGATCAACTACCTGGTCGCCTCGGGCCTCGGTTACCTGATCGTATGGGATGTGCCTGTGCTCCAGTTAGCGAATAAACCCTGGTTCCCGTATGCCCTCCTGGTCGGTTTCCTCTTCATTGTCATGTTCTATTTCATCGCGATCACCGCACAACGGATCGGGATCTCCGTCTCCGCCGTCGCCCAGAAGATGTCGGTCGTGATCCCGGTGGCCGTGGCCGTGACTTTCTACGGGGATAGCATGGGGGTCCTGAAAGGGAGTGGGATCGCGCTCGCCCTTGCAGGCGTTTACATGACCTCCCGAAAGGAGCGAATGCCCAGGATGGATCCCCGTTTCGTGTACCTGCCCCTCATTCTTTTCCTGGGCAGCGGCTTTCTGGATACCATCCAGAACTATGTGGAACGCCATTTGCTGTATGCCGGTGACAAGAACCTCGAGACCCTCCTTTACGTCTCCACCCTCTTCTTCGTCGCCTTCATCCTCGGCGCCGGGACCCTGATCGTCCGACGGGGGAGCCGGTACCATCAGCCCATCGAAAAGAGCGCCTGGCTCGGGGGAATACCTCTCGGGATCGTCAATTTCGGCTCGATCTATTTCCTGCTTAAGACCCTCGACGCAAAGGTGCTCGAGGATTCCGCTGTATTTCCCATCAACAACATGGGGATCGTAGCTGCTTCGGCCCTGGGCGGGGTCCTGATCTTCCGGGAGCGGATGTCGCTTCTGAACATTGCCGGCGTGCTACTCTCCATCATCGCCATCGCGATGATCGCAGCCTCGGGCGGAACACCGGGAACGGGACCCTGAACCGATCGGCCCTTGCTTCTCCCTTTATGAAAGGAAGGGGCCATTGCACAGGATCCTCCTATCTTCGCCCCCGACAAGACCGACCCCAATATGGAACTCCTCAAAGCACTTTGTTCCGTCCACGCACCGAGCGGTGAAGAAGCCCCCATGCGGGACTTTCTCATCGACCACATCGAGAAGGACAAAAAGAACTGGGTCCGGAGGCCCGAGATTCACTGTGGTCCCGGTTTTCAGGACAACCTGGTCCTCATTATCGGAGAGCCCCGGACGGCGATCTTCGCCCACATGGACAGCGTCGGCTTCACCGTCAAGAACGATGAGGAACTGGTCAAGATCGGCGGCCCCATAATGGAGCACGGTATTGCCCTGCGGGGAGCGGACAGCCAGGGTGCGGTCAACTGCACGCTGAACGTGGAGGAAGGAGAGAACAAAAAGAACAAGATCCTCCGTTACGATGGCCCCAGACCCATCGATCCGGGCACCAGCCTGACCTTTGTTCCCGATTTTCGGGAAACAGAGGAACACGTTCAGTGCTGTTACATGGACAACCGCCTTGGGGTCTGGAACGCCCTCCAGGTAGCTCGAAGGATCGAGAACGGGGCCATTGTGTTCTCGACCTGGGAGGAACACGGGGGTGGCAGCGTAAGTTACCTCGCCCGCTTTCTTTACGAACAATACGGGATCGATCAGGCCCTGATCTCGGACATCACCTGGGTCACGGATGACCTGCCCGCGGGTCATGGAACCGCGATCTCCCTGCGCGATTCAGGCATCCCCAGAAAGGGCTTTGTGGACCGGGTGCAAGCGATCGCCCGATCGACCGACATTCCCTGGCAGGCCGAAGTGGAAGGGGCCGGGGGAAGCGACGGGATCGAATTGCAACGGTCCCCCTACCCTTTTGACTGGTGCTTCGTCGGAGCTCCCGAAGAAAATGTTCACTCCCCGGATGAAAAGGTCCACAAACGCGACCTCAACGCCATGGTCCGACTCTACGAGCAACTTATGGAAGCTTTGTGATCGGGCGTAGGCAGGCTCATTTTCCGTGGGAGTCCCCCACCATGCCTTTCAGAGCATCCCACAAGCCATCCGCCGGAAGCGGTGCACGGATATTGCAAGGGGTTTGCCGGACCGGATGAATGAACTCCATGGACCGGGCATGAAGGTGGATGGAAGCATCGCGGTTGGCCCTTCGCGCCCCGTACTTCACATCCCCCTTGATGGGGCATCCGATGTGAGCCAATTGAGCCCGGATCTGATGATGGCGGCCTGTGACCGGTTGAATTTCGAGAAAGGTGTAGCGATCCCCGCGTCCGATCACCTTGTACCTGGTGACCGCCTCTTTGGCCCCCTTTTGAGCAGGGTCGACCACAAAGGACTGATTTCTGCGCTGATCCTTGCGCAAGTGGTGCTTCAGCTCCATTCGTTCACGGGGCAAGGGGCCCTTAACGGCCGCCCAATAGACCTTCTGGACCGTCTTGTTGCGAAAGTGCTCATGCATTCTCCGAAGCGCCTTGGAAGTCCGCGAGAAGAGAAGAACCCCACTGACCGGCCGGTCGATCCGGTGAACCACCCCTAAATACACATTCCCGGGCTTTTCATAAGCGACCGCGATATATTCTTTGACCCGCTCGTTGAGGGCCTCATCCCCCGTCCGATCGGGCTGGACCAGTTCGGAGGGCCTTTTGTTGACCGCAATGAGGTGATTGTCCTCGTAGAGGATCCGGGATTCAAGGGAGGGACCCATCAAAATCGATTCATTTTCATGGAATTGGTGTGCAGGAACCTTTATCCTGGTATTGGGTATTTAGTACTGAGATAGGGCGCGGTTCTGGATCTTGGGAGGCTTCACAGTACTCCGTACCCAATCCTCAGTACTGTTCTTCATCACTGGGAAAATCACCCTTCCTTACATCATCGATGTAATGCTCAAAAGCCCCTTTCATTTCCTCGTAAAGGTCGTGATAACGCCGCAGGAAACGGGGATGGAAGTCCTTGCTGATCCCCAGCATATCGTGCGATACCAATACCTGACCATCCACCTGATTACCGGCCCCGATCCCGATCACGGGGATCTTGACTTCCCGGGTAATGCGATTGGCCAGATCCGCCGGAACCTTTTCCAGAACGATGCCGAAACATCCCGTTTCCTCCAGGAGCTTAGCATCCTCGATCACCCGACTCGCCTCCTCGTGTTCACGGGCGCGGACCACGTAGGTCCCGAATTTGTATATGGATTGGGGGGTTAATCCGAGGTGCCCCATAACCGGGATACCGGCGGACAGGATCCGCTCCATGGATTCGCGGATCTCCTCGCCTCCTTCCATTTTGACCGCATGGGCCCCGGATTCCTTCATGATCCGAATGGCGGAGGTCAAGGCCTCTTTGGAGTTCCCCTGATAGGTCCCGAACGGAAGGTCAACAACGATCAAAGCCCGGTTCACACCGCGGACCACACCAGCGGCATGATAGATCATCTGATCGAGCGTGATCGGCAGGGTCGTCTCATGGCCAGCCATTACGTTCGAAGCGGAATCCCCCACCAGGATGACATCGATTCCTGCCGCATCCAGGATCCGAGCCATGGAATAATCGTAGCCCGTCAGCATGGTGATCGGCTCCTTGCGAGCCTTCATCTCCTGAAGGATATGCGTGGTGACGCGCTTGATCTCTTTGGAATCCCCCTGTTGCGGCATAGTTTTTGATTTTCATTGGCCCTTGCAAATATAGGGCGGGAGCCCTGATCATGACAGCCAGAAGCTATGTTTCCCAAATTCTTTAAATTTGGCGCCATACCTTTTCCCGATCAGAGGACACATGGCATGAACTTGGGACGGAACATGATCCATATGGCCCTCCCCCTTCTGTTGGCAGGGATCCTTCTGAACACGGCTTCTGCCCAGGGGTTCCTTGAGAAACAAACAAGTGAGGAGGAAAAGGTGAAGTATGATCCCGAGAAAGTGGTCGACACTGTTTACGGGATCGAGATGTACCGGCCCCTCAATAAATGGCTGAAAGGGGATTCCGTTCGGAATTGCGGGGATTATGCCTGTGATAGTTGGGTGAAGGACCACTACAAGAACGGCCAGCTCCTTCACAAAGGATACTACGTAGAAGGCCAGCTCAAACTCTACAAGAACTTCTATCCCGACGGCACGTTGGAACGGGAGTTCGAACCCAAGACCACGGTCAGATCCAGGCTAAAAAAGTATTACCCCAGTGGTGACCTCAAATCAGAAGTGATCTACCTCGGAAAGGTCGCCAAGGAATGGACCGACTACTACCGGAACGGCCAGGTCAAGTATCACGAAAAATACGACGACGGGATCAATTATTATCTTAAAAAGGCCTCCTACCAAAAGGACGGCACGCCAAAGGAGGTCTTCAAGATCACCGACGAGGACGAATTGCGTTTCGTAAAAAAGAAATACCACGAGAACGGGGAGTTGAAGATGAAGGGAAAGCTCTACTACAGCGAACGGATCTTCGAGATGAAGAAGACCGGTACGTGGAAGTATTACGATGAAGGAGGCGAGCTCATAAAAGAGGAAACCTACGTGGAGGGCGACCTTCAGGCCACCAAGGAGCACTGATCCCTCATTCGTAGCGCAGGGCTTCGATGGGGTCCTGCTGTGCCGCTTTTCTTGCCGGATAATAACCGGAAGCCACACCAACCACAAAACAGAGCGCGACCCCGGAAAGGATCCAGGCCCAGGGGATAATGAAGCCACCCCCGATGAGCATGGAGACCAGGTTGCCACAAAGGATCCCCAGGACGATCCCCAGGAGACCGCCCAATTGACCGATAACGATCGCTTCCAGAAGAAATTGGCGCATGATGGTCTTTGCACTCGCGCCCAAAGACTTTCGAACCCCGATCTCGCCGGTCCGTTCGGTTACGGAGACCAGCATAATGTTCATCAGGCCGATCCCGGCTCCCAACAGGGTGATGATGCCGATCACGGTGGCGATCGTCGTAATGAAGGCGATCTGGTCCAGGAGGTTATTGGCCAGGGAATCGCTTTTCACGACATCAAAAGAATCCGGGGCACCCGATGGATCACCGCGGATCACGCGGAAAACCGCCCGAGCTTCATCAATAGCGGGCTCCAATCGGGTAGGTTTGCCCGTCATCACATTGATGGGGAATGACATCCCGGCCTTTTGGTAATTTCGGCGGACGTTCGTGACCGGAACGATACACTGGTTGTCCCCACTGAATCCGATAGAGCTACCCCGCTTCTTCAACACTCCAATGATGCGGTATTTTACATTTCCCACGCGGATCCGGCTGTTCAGTGGTTCTTCCGAACCCTCGAACACGGCATCCACGATATCCTGCCCCACTATAGCCACATGGTATCCCTGTTCAACATCCGTGGGCGAGAAGTTCCGACCCCGCTTCAATTCATGCCCCTGTGTAGCGAGGTAATTTGCATCCCCACCATCGACGGTCACATTGGGATCCGTACTCTTCATTCCTCGTTTAACGGTTGCTGTGGATGTCGCACTGGCCGTTATTGAGACGCGTGCCGGATAATCATAACGCGCTTTGAAAGCCATCGCTTCCCGGTACGATATCGATTCATAAGCATCGTCCTTTTCTTGGGAGCGGGCCCGGACAACGGAACCCTTATCCCGGATCTCGAAGGTCGTGGCCCCCATATTGGAGAAATCTTCCGTGATCTTCAGCTCAATGGCTGATATGGCCGTCAGTATTCCGACCAGGGCGGTAATACCGATGCCAATGATCAGTATGGTCAAAACCGCCCGAAGGGGCTGGGAACGAATGGCCCGGAGGGCCACTTTGATATTCTCGAGCGTAGTGGCTTTCATTTCCGAGGCATGGGATGGATCGATCCAATAGCGAACAAAGTTCCTTTCCCGGATCCCCAAATAACAAATTTCAAACTGACTTTTACTATTTTTGACGCCTTATGGGGCTCAAAAACGACCTCGTGATCCGAGCCGCCCGTGGGGAATGCACGGAGCGAAGCCCGGTATGGGTAATGCGTCAAGCCGGAAGAATATTGGCCCCTTATCGACGCATTCGGGAAAAGGCCGGTAGCTTCAAAAAGCTGATCAGCGATCCCGATGCCGCCGCTGAGGTGACCATCCAACCAGTGGACATCCTTGAAACGGATGCCGCGATCATCTTTTCCGACATCCTCGTCCTGCCAGAGGCCATGGGGGCACCCTATAACATGGAAGAAGGCAAAGGACCCTGGTTCGAACGACCCATCGATACGTTCGAAGCGGTCCAAAAAATAGGAACAGAGGGGATCCGGGAAAAGCTCTCCCCCACCCTCAAAGCCATCGAGAAGGCCAAAGAAGGATTGGACGACCGTGTTCCACTGATCGGTTTTGCCGGGGCGCCCTGGACCATCGGTGCCTACATGATGGAAGGAAAAGCCACCCGTACTTTTAGTAAGGCACGAAAATTGTTATGGCAAGAACCGGAAATGGTTCATCAGCTCCTGGACAAAACGACCCGGGCAACGATCACCTACCTGAAGGGACAGGTCGAGGCAGGGGCCGATATGGTCCAGCTCTTTGACTCCTGGGCCGGGATACTTAGCCATAAGCTCTACAATGACTTCGGCCTTCCCTACATTGAACGAATATGTAAGGCGATCGATGAGGTCCCCGTGATCGTTTTCTCAAAAGGGGGGTGGTTCGCAAGAAAAGAACTCGGGGAATTATCCTGTGACGTGATCGGTATGGACTGGCATATGGCCCCCCGGGAAACGTTCGAGCTGACCGGCCGGAAAAAGACCCTCCAGGGAAACCTGGACCCGGCGACGCTTTACGGCGATGATGCTTCCGTGGTCCGGGAGACCGAAAAGATGCTGCAGGATCTCAAGGGAATCCCCCACATCGCCAATCTCGGCCACGGCGTGCAGCCCGATACCGACCCGGAACGGGTAAAACGCTTTATACAGACCGTTAAGGAATTCAAAACCAATCCCGTATGAAACGAGCACAGCTTCTAACGATCCTCGTCTTGTTCCTCCTTGCTATGAACGGCGGGCTTGATGCCCAACAATCCGAAAACCTTGTCCCCAATTCGAGTTTCGAATCGGAGGACGGGCGCCTCAGAAGAAGTGGCCAGATCAACCGAGCTGCCAAATTCTGGGTCACGGCAACGGCCGAGGATGCCGACCTTTTCTCTCGGGACCAGGATGACAAAGAGGTCGGTTCCCCGGAGAACTACAGAGGCTACTGCAAACCCAAGACCGGCCGCCGATTTGCGGGTTTTCGTGCTTACAGCTTTCGTGATGAAGAACCCCGAAGTTACCTGTCCACCAGACTCAAGGATAAGCTCAGGGCCGGTGTTACCTATTGCGTGACCATGTACGTAAGTCTCTCCGACCTCTCCAAGTATGCGGTGAACAACATCGGGATCCACCTTTCCAAAAACGACATCCTCGTCGACAAGGAGAAAACCCTCGTCAAAGAGGCCCAGATCAAAGACCCCAAAAATCGGATATTCAAGGATAGGCGCCGCTGGAAGGCCATATGTGCACCTTACGAAGGAAAAGGGGATGCAGAATACCTTACCATCGGGAACTTCACCATCAACGACAAACTTGAGACTGAAAAGATGCGCCGCATGAGACGCTTCGATGAATCTCAAAAGTTCGATGCATACTATTACGTTGATGATGTCTCCGTGGTGCCGGTGGACCGGGCTTCAGATTGCACTTGTGGCAAAGAGGCCGAAAAGGACAAGGACAATATGAAATACGTTTACAGCAAACGAAGTTCCCTCCCCGAGGACCTGCCCCCCAAAAAGACCATCCGGAGCATAAGCACTTATTTTGGCTTCTTTAGTGCCGAGATCGAAAGCACGGCCGAGCAAAAACTGGACACCCTCTCCACCATTCTCTCTGACAACCCCGGCCTGAAGATCGATATTGTGGGGCATTCCGATGGCAAAGAACAAAGCAAGACGGAAGAGGAGGACCACCAGAAGGAAATGTCCAGTAAACGGGCCGAAAAAGTGAAGGATTACCTCGTAAGCAAGGGGATCTCGGAAAGCCGCTTGAACACGGTGGCCAAAAAGAACGAAGACCCCGCGGATGATGGCGGCACTACCCTCGCAAGGGCCAAGAACAGGCGGGTCGAGTTTGTTCCGAGAGAATGAGCCACGGACCATGACCCGGGGACCGATCCATGTGTTATGCCTGATCCTCTTCGGGATCCTGAAGCTATCGGTCCAAGCCCAATCCGAAGGAGAATACATTCCCGATCCTGGCTTCGAGCAAAGCCAACACTGTCCGGTATCCTTCAACAAGAGCCGTTTAAAGACGTTAATAAAGTGGGACCAATGCTCAAAGGGCACGCCCGACCACTACGCCAGATGTAGCCGGGCAGCCGGCGTTCCCCGTAACAATTTCGGCGAACAAGAGGCCCAAAAAGGGGACGCTTACAGCGGAACGATCGTCTTCGCCCCCACCAAGCAGAATTATCGCGAGTACCTCTGCACGGAACTCTCCACCCCGCTCAAAAGCGGGCAAAACTACTGCGTCAAAATGCACGTTTCCCTTGCCGACGGGGCCAATTTCATGACGGACGGGATCGGACTGCATTTCAGCAAAAAAAGGCTGAACAGGGAGGACGAACAGCGCCTCAACGTAAAGGAACACCTCGGTAACCCCAAAGGCCACGTGATCCGCAACGACTCCACATGGACCCTCCTATCAGGGACATACGAAGCCCAGGGCGGTGAAAGGTTCCTGACGGTCGGGAATTTTCGGTCCGATGATTCCCTGCATATCGACCAAAGACGCTTCACTGAGGACCAAGAGGATACCTGGCGCTACGCTTATTACTATATCGATGAGCTCTCTGTAAAACGAGCCAAAGACCCCGAAGAATGTAGCAATACGATCGATAGCATCGTTTACGACATGGAACATCCCCCTTACGAAGAGAACAAGGGCCAGTACAAACGGGTACGCCTGGATGCCGTCCGCTTCGAATGGGACCGCTCCATCCTCAATGACACCGCTAAGGAACAGTTACGCAAAGTGGCCCGGCTAATGAAGAGGAACGAGGACCATTACTTAAAGGTCAACGGCCACACCGACATCACAGGACCCGACATGTACAACAAGAAGCTCTCAAAGGCCCGTGCTGAAACCGTCCTCGATGAGCTTGCATCCATGGGAGTGGACAGTCGACGGCTACGGATCGGCTATTTCGGCAGCCAACGACCGGCCGCCTCTAATGAGACCCCTGAAGGGAGGGCGCAGAACCGGCGCGTGGAGTTCATCATCCTGAAGAAGATGTACCGGGATTTTGACGAACGTTGACAGAGCACGGGTCCGTAATTTGATCCGCCCCTTATAAAGGGACATCTTTCGGAACCGAATCTTCTTAATAAGCCCCTAAATTCGTCCACTCCACCCCCTTATTTAAAAAGGGCCCATGGCGATCGAAAAAGGCAACAAAACGACCATCAATGCCTGGGCCTTTTACGACTGGGCCAACTCAGCTTATCCCCTGGTGATCACCACGGCCATTTTTCCGATCTACTACGCCAACATGACCAGCGGCACAGATGCAGGGATCCCGGGGAGCAAGGACTTGGTGGAGTTCTTTGGGGTCACTTTCCACAATACGGAATTGAAATCCTACGTCCTTTCCTTTTCCTTCCTGATCATTTCTGTAATGTCCCCCCTCCTTTCGGGAATTGCGGATTACACGGGCAAAAAGAAGCAATTCATGAAGGGGTTCTGCTATACGGGAGCCCTGGGATGCGCCTCGCTTTACTTCTTCGATCCCGAA
Organism: uncultured Weeksellaceae bacterium; assembly: GCA_964453635.1. Lineage (GTDB taxonomy): Bacteria > Bacteroidota > Bacteroidia > Flavobacteriales_D > CAYVSK01 > CAYVSK01. The sequence goes on from CAYVSK010000055.1 coordinate 12,977, forward strand.
CACCTGGAATGGGGGATGCTCTCTTTTATGATCGCCACGATCGGCTTTTGGGGCAGTCTGGTCTTTTACAACGCGTTTTTGCCCGAGATCGCCCACCCCAGAGATCACGACCGTGTGAGTGCCAAAGGGTATGCGCTTGGCTACATCGGCAGCTCCATCCTGCTGATCATGAGCCTGATCGCGATCATGAATCACGAGGCACTCGGATTTGCTTCCAAAGCCGTTCCGACCCGTCTGGCTTTCGTGGGGGTGGGGATCTGGTGGGCCGGCTTTGCCCAGATCACCTTCAGAACCCTGCCGAACAACGTGTACCATAGACGATCGGGGGATCGGGTGCTCTCCAAAGGGTTTCACGAACTCAAGGCGGTCTGGCATCGCTTTAAAGGCTTAAAACGCGTACGACGCTATCTCTACGCGTTCTTTACCTTCAATATGGGGGTGCAGACGGTCATGCTCGTGGCGGTAGATTTCGGTAAAAAGGAGATCCCTGAAATGCCCGACAACGGGATGATCGTGAGCGTCCTGATCATTCAGTTCATTGCCATTGCCGGGGCTTATGCTTTCTCCTATCTCTCTGGACGGATCTTTAACATCAGAGCCCTGGCCGTGGCCCTTTTCATCTGGATCGCGATCTGTGTGTTCGCCTATTTCATTCAAACCCCCCAACAATTCTACCTCCTCGCTGGGTTAGTAGGGTTGGTTATGGGCGGTATCCAATCCCTGGCCCGGGCTACCTATGCCAAGTTCCTGCCCCATACAATGGACCATGCTTCCTTTTTTAGTTTTTACGACGTTTCCGAGAAGATCGGGATCATGACCGGCACCTTTCTTTACGGATTCATCGAAGGGATCACCGGCGATATGCGTAATTCCGTGCTCTTGCTGATCGTGCTTTTCGTCCTCGGACTGATCTTCCTGAGCCGGGTCCCTTCAGAGGAAAGCCCGGCGGAACCGAACAAAGAGCCATAAAAAGGATCGTTTGTAATGCGACCGTATTAATTTTGCGCCCTTTCTCTTTGAACCATGGAGCAAAACAAGCCCAACGGGATCGTTTACGATGTCGCCATCATCGGTGGTGGCATCATCGGAGCGGCGACCATGTATAAGATCCAGCAGAAGTATCCGGACCTGCGGATCTTGCTATTGGAAAAGGAAGACGAGCTCGCTGCCCATCAGACAGGCTATAACTCGGGGGTGATCCATAGCGGGATCTACTACAAGCCGGGCTCTATGAAAGCAGAGAATTGCGTGAATGGCCGCCGGCAGTTGGTGGCCTTTGCAAGTGAGCACAACATTCCCCATGAGGTCTGTGGCAAGGTCATCGTGGCAACAGAGGAAAAAGAGCTTCCGGTCCTGAGAAAAATATTCGCGAACGGTGAGAAGAACGGGATCGAGGGTATGGAATGGGTCGGACCCGATGCCATCCGGGAACGTGAGCCCCATTGTACCAACGCCATCCAAGGGATCCACGTACCGTGTACCGGCATTATCGACTACCGGGCGGTGACCGAAAAAATGGTCGAACTGGCCAAGACTGTACAACCCGAGAGCAGGGTCATGCTGGGCGAGGAAGTAAAAGCCCACGAACACGAAAAGGGCAAGGTCACCATCCACTGTACCAAAAGGACCTATTCAGCGCACAACATCATCTTCTGTGGCGGTCTC
>CAYVSK010000055.1:14651-15522 GCA_964453635.1 uncultured Weeksellaceae bacterium
CGAGGGGTCGAGGGCGGTCTCCATGCCGACCGCTTGGCCCGACAGGAGAACTTCGACCTCAAGGAGCGGGTCGTGGGATTCCGCGGGGATTTCTACGAACTCACTGAAAAAGCCAAGGAGAAAGTGAAGCACCTGATCTACCCCGTACCGGACCCGAACTTCCCCTTTCTGGGGGTTCACTTCACCAGGATGGTCAATGGGGATGTGGAATGCGGCCCGAACGCCGTCTTTACCTTTAAACGGGAAGGGTACAAAAGGACCAGCTTCGACCTGAAGGATACCCTTGAGGCCTTATCCTATCCGGGGACCTGGAAACTCTTCCGAAAACACTGGCGTTTCGGACTGGACGAATATCGGCGGGCCTTTTCCAAACAACGTTTCCTCAAACGACTTCAGCGACTCATCCCCGACCTGCGCTCGGCGGATATCGAACGTGGACGATCCGGTGTCCGGGCGCTATTGCTCGACCGGAACGGCGAGATGGTCGATGACTTTCGGATCGAATACAAGGGCAATGCCATTCACGTGCTTAATGCACCATCCCCAGCCGCTACAGCAGCCCTTTCCATAGGCGACTATATTCGCGACATGTCCGAAAAATATCACGACCTGGGCCAGCTGGTCAAAAAGTGATCTTGTATTTTTCCAGTACCTCGTCCCAACCCCACACGAAATTCTTCATGACTTCGTCGAGACGCTTGAGGAAGATCGGGTTCGGGGTATTGAGGCTTTTGAAATAATTCTGCTGATACGGGTTCAGATCGTATTTGTGAAACACGGCTTTGGACATCCCGTAAAGGGTCTTCTTGGAAGGGTGATTGACACGGGATATGAAAGATTGCCGCGCTTCGATCATCTCCTCCAACCTGGT
>CAYVSK010000055.1:15532-16416 GCA_964453635.1 uncultured Weeksellaceae bacterium
CACCGAGCGCCTCACTGAACTTCCGCACAATAAGTGACTGAAGCCTTTTGTCCTCACCGCTCTCGAAATATTGGGGGATAAACTTGAGATTCCCGGCGATCACGATCATGAGGAACTCTTTGTGGTCATTTTCATCCACTTGCGGGGGATAGCGAAATTCGGGGTCGCTATTGATGAGGGCAGCGACTTCACTGAACCCTTCCTCCACCGTATCCAGGATCGCGTTCACGTACATGTTCGCGACCGTCTCGGCCGTGATCTTTTTTTTGCCGAATAATGTGAGCATAGAATTCAACATAGGGGCTTGGATGGTCCAACGCCTAACAAAATTATCGGATGAAGAAAGGGGGCTAAGACCAAAGCTTCTGTCATTATTAACAAAGTTTTTAACCGTTCTTTTGTAATTTCAGGGTTGGAATTTGCCATCTCTTTTCATCTCGCGCCTCCCGATATGCAAAAAGCCCCTCCATACACGATTCTTTTCGTCCTGTTGACATTCGGGGCTGCGCAGGCTCAATGGGAGGGTCAGGTCCAGCACGTGGACGACGGGGACACCTTCGATGCCGTCAAGAACGGAGAGCGGACCACCATCCGCTTGTACGGGGTTGATTGCCCTGAACATGATCAAGCTTACGGACCTAAAGCCAAAAAACAGGTCAAATCGTGGATCCTGAAGGAAACGGTCCGGATCCACCCCATTACCGAAGACCCCTACGGACGAACGGTGGCGCGGGTCCACATCAAGGGGCGATCCCTCAGTGGGCGCCTTTTAAAAGCGGGGCTGGCCTGGGTCTTCGACCGCTATTGCGATAAGGCCATGTGCGGGCGCTGGAAACGGATGGAACGGGAAGCGCGGGCAGCGGAAAAAGGCCTGTGGGAGGACC
>CAYVSK010000056.1:0-7053 GCA_964453635.1 uncultured Weeksellaceae bacterium
TAAAATTTCTCTATTCCCAGAGACTGGACGGATGAGAATGGCCCATAAAAAAATATATATTTTTCACAGTGTTATCACAGTGATAAATATATATTTTTTACGGCGCCCCTTTAGCGCACTTTAATTGCTTGGCAAGGAGGAAGGAATATCCCGGGTTTTGGCAGTATCCGTCCCCGAGGTATCAGGTTCGGTGTATTCCCAGGCGCTGGGGGATTTGTTAAACAGGTGGTTCAACATGCCGCTAACGGAATACACAGAGTTTTTACCGGCCACCCGGACGTAGGAGCTAACATTGCCCCCCCGGCTCCTTAAGCGCCCCCGTTGACCACCGGGGCCGCGGTTGAAGTCGAACTTTCCCAGATAAAGATCGAGCGTGGTCTTGTCGCCTTCCTGCACCCGGATACGGGTCGCAAGGGAATCGGTCACCTCGTATTCCGCCCACTTATCCCTGGAACGCGCAGCAAGACGCTGCACCTCGATCCCGCTCAGTTGCCTCAGGGCGTTGCGGACCAGGGAGGCATCCGCCCTTTTCGTTTCCCCTTTGCGCTCAAGCTTCCATTGGCCGCCTCCCTTCTTTAATATGACCGTTTCTTCGTTTGCTTTGGGTTCGATAACGATCCGCGAAACAGCGCTGGTATCGATCCGGACGATGTCCTTCTCGAAGTTCCGGGCACCCCCCTCTTCTTCCCCCATATAAAGCACCAGCACAACGGCCACCAGGATCAGGAAGAGCCCCCCGAGCTTACGATTGTCAAAGCCTTTAGCCATAGTTCAAAGCCTGTCGTTTCAAGCGTTGCGCTTTGCGGTACTGCCAACGGCCGATCCCGAACAGAACAACGAAGATGATGGGGAAAAGAAAGTTGGCGTATTTGACCATATTCTGGGTCCCGGTCTCAAGTTCTTTGATCGGACGGCTCTCGATCCCTTTCGTACGCAACGTGATCAGTCCGGTATCGTCCGATAGCCAATCGATGGCATTGACAAAAAGACTTACATGGGCATCTTTCACCTCCCTCCTTCTCTCTTCACTTCCGACCGGGAAATCGCCGTCCCCAAAGACCACCAACCGATTGCTGCTACCTTGGGCCAGAGGACCTTCAAAAGCCGCACCGACGGTCAGCTTCGATTCGTTGAAATCGCTCCGTTGCCAATTGCGCTGAACATTAAAGCGGACCGGGGGTTCCCGGGTCCCGGAATATTTGGAGCTATAAGCCAGCGGTCGGTAGTGGACGGCTGTATCGCCATTGTAAGCCATATCGCTCACGAATTCCATGGCGACCTCCCCCACTCCTTTGGTAATGGGGTGCTCCTCAAAATTCTTGATGATCGGGATATAGGGAAATTTTACGTTCTGCCGGAAGCGCCTTCCCCCAGCCTGGCGCGTAACAGCCACGTGACCGGATTCCGCATCGATCGCGAAACGGTCCTTCACTTCGATCCCCTTGTCCTTTAACCAGGTCCCGAGCCCGGTGCTAAGGGACTGGCCCATTGCCCTGCGCAACTCACCTTTTACACGGTTCATTCCGATGAAGAGATTTCCTCCCCTTTTGAGGAAATCATCAAGCTTCCGCAGATCTTGCTCTGGAAAGGTATCGCTCGGGGCCAATATGGCCAGGGTCTTAATATCGTTTGGGATGCGAGCGGAATCGGCCAGGTTAAACGGGCGAACATTGTAGAGAACGGAAAGCTCGGACTTTGCCTTGCGAAGCCGCTGGAGATTGGGTTCACCGTGTCCCTGGGCGATGGCGATCCCGGGTTTATGGTCTACCGAAAGCTTTTTGATGTTGGATGAGAGTTCGTATTCGATGGGACTGTTGGGCCTGATGAAAGGGATCACTTCCTTCTTCCCCCCGTATCGAAGGACGGCCCCCATATAAGCCTTTTGTTGCTTCATTTGGTTGGCCTCCCGGACCTGGGTCATAATGGGCCGGACACCGGCCTGCCTGGCTTTCCGCTGGGCCTTTTGCTTATCCCCATCCCCGCTCAGCGGATCGACGAACTCATAGACGACTTGCCCGTCACTCCGCTTGGCGTATTCCACGAGCAATTCCTTGAAGCGTTTCCGGGTCCGGGCGATATCCGGTGGCAGGTCCTGTGAAAAATAGGCCGTGATGGTCACGGGTTCCTCAAGGTTCTCAAGAATGTCCAGGGTGGCCTCGCTCAAGGTATAACGGTTGTCCTCGGTAAGGTCAAGGCGGGCGTCATACCAAGCCCCCAGCAGGTTCACAAGAATAAGGGAACCCGTCAGAAGGAGCATGCTGATGGTCACAGAACGTTTCGTCGTCATGATCCCGTCATGTTTCTTTTACCAAGGGTCAACTCCGTGAAGGCGATCCCCAGCCAGGCAATGGAGAGGAAAAAGATCAGGTCCGTGCTATCGACCACGCCCCGCTTGATCGAATCGAAGTGGGTCGATACGCTCAGGTAATCCAGGACCCGTCCGGTGACCCCGGTAAAGCTCATTGCCAGGGAACCGCTGATGATGTGGAAAAAGGACCCGATGAAGAGGGCCACAAGGAATGCCACGATCTGGTTGTCCGTAATGCTGCTGGCAAATAGCCCGATCCCGATATAGGCCATGCTCATGAGAACGAGGCCGAAGTAACCACACCAAATGGCCCCGTGATCCACCGGCCCGAGGTAGGATATCGATACATAATAAGGGAGGGTCAGGACGAGGCCGGACACGATCAGCAACAAACAAGCCAAAAACTTGCCCATGACGACCTGCCGGTCGTTCACGGATTTGGTCAGGAGCAGTTCGATGGTCCCCGTGTTCTTTTCTTCCGCCAGCATTCGCATGCAAATAGCGGGGGTCAGGAAAAAGAGGCTCCAGTAAGCCGTATCGAAGAAAGCTTCCAGGCTGGCTTCCCCCACCAAAAAGATATCCCGGCCGTACAACCAAGTAAAAAGGCCGGTGAAACCCGCGAAGACCACGAGCAGAATATAGGCGATCAGGGAATCAAAGAAGGTTTGAAGCTCTTTTCTCGTGATCAACCAGATCTGACGCATGCCCGTAGTGCTTTTCAGCGATCCTTATTCCTGGGTGGTCAAATGCCTGAAAACATCCTCCAGGCTACGCTGATGTGGCGTCATTTCAACGAGTGTCCACCCTTTTTGTGTACACAATTTAAAGATCTCGCGCCGAGCGGTTTTTTCGTCCCTTCCCTTGACCCGGAAAGCGTTCTCTTCGTCGAGCGGATCCACCATGTTGACCGGCTCGAGATCCTGAAGGGAGGAGACCACGTCATCCCGCGACCCCCCTTCGATCCCCACTTTGACCTCCTCTTCTCCCCCTTCGGCATGGATCAGGCTTTCGGCCGTGCCATCGGCCACGATCCGCCCCTCGTTAATGATCAGGATACGATCGCATGTTGCCTCTACCTCAGGAAGAATGTGGGTGCTCAGGATGACCGTTTTTTCTTTCCCCAGTTCCCGGATCAGGTCCCGGATCTCGACGATCTGATTCGGGTCCAGTGCCGTGGTCGGTTCATCGAGGATCAGGACCTCCGGGTCGTGGATCATGGACTGAGCCAGGCCAGCCCTTTGTTGATACCCCTTGGAAAGTTCGCGGACCCTTTTATGCTTTTCGGCATCCAGCCCACAGACCCGGATCATTTCAGCCACCCGCTGCTCGATCCTGTCTCGGGGAACCCCCTGTATACCGGCAACAAAGGCAAGGTGATCCATCAACTCCATATCCCCGTAAAGGGGATTGTTCTCCGGCAAATACCCGATATGCTGCTTGATCGTATCGACATCCGCATCGATGGCGTACTCTCCTACGCGAACCGTTCCGGAAGTAGGCGCCATATAACCGGTCACGATGCGCATGGCAGTGGTCTTGCCAGCACCATTGGGCCCGAGGAAGCCCACGATCTCCCCGGCGTTCACCCGAAAGGATATATCATTCACGGCTTTCTGTACCCCGTATTGTTTGGTCAGCGCTTCGACTTCCAGGTCCATAGAACAAAAAACAGGGATCCGTATAGACGCTTGCAAAATTATAGAGATGGAATATCCAGCCAATGGGCATTGGCTGTTAAAATCTGTTAAAGCAAAGACGTCTCGGTGAGCGAAGCCTTTTACGAAGGCCCCTAACGGAGGAGCGTCACATGGCCTTTCTTTTCATGCCAATCTCCATGAACATCCTTGACCCGGATCTTATACACATAGACATCACTCTTGGCCTTTTCTGCGCTCCCTTTTGAGCGTCCCTTCCAGTGTTTGTCCGCATGGAAGGATTCGAATATCACTTCACCCCACCGGTTGAAAATGGTCATTTCCATGGTGGCATCGATCATGCCGGTCATCTTGGGGAAGAATTCATCGTTCTGGCCATCCCCGTCCGGCGTAAAAGCGTTCGGCACAAAGATCGTGACGGAGGGCTCGATCCGGATGATATCATTGGCGGAATCGACACATCCCTTGTCCGTCCATACGACCTGTTCGACCCGAAAATTTCCGGTATCTTTATAGGTGTGCTCGGGATCGACCGCGGAATCCGTGGTCCCGTCCCCCAATTTCCAGAAATATTCCGACGCCCGCACAGAACGGTCGGCAAAGCTGACCTCGGGATCGTGGATACTAGCCGGGTCGGGGTCAGCAACGAAGCCCGCTTCGGGCAAGGGATGGACCCGGATCGATGCAAGATCGGACATGGTGTCCGTACAACCTTTTGGGGAGGTTACCCTCAGACTCACCTCATAGCTCCCGACCGAATCGTAAATATGAGTGGGGGCTAAGGCGTTTGATGTATCACCATCTCCGAAATCCCAGACCGGTTGCGCCCCGCTGGCCAAAGCACTATCGGAAAATTGCGCGACCAGGGGCGGACAACCCGCTGTATCCGAGATATGCGGATCCATGACGGGCAAGGGATGAACCCGGACACGCACCGAATCCCGGATATTATCGCCACATCCATTCACCCCAATGAGCGTGTAGGTGGTCGTGCTATCCGGTTCTACGGGGAATGACCCCAATCCATCGACGCTCACCGGTTCCCAATGAAAATCAAGCCCCGTGGTATCGCCCGCGTATTCGCCGGAAAGCGTCGTTTCCTTTCCGATACAGACATTCCCACTGCTCTCGGCGAAGAGGCTGTCGGGGAAAAGGACCTTCACGTTCACAATGGAGGTATCCGAATGGACAGTGCAGCCAGCCGTATCGGTAACATCCACCTGATATCCGGTATTTCCGGTCGGGGCGACCGTAACGGAATCTCCGGTCATATTCCCGGGATCCCAGCTATAGCTCAGGTCACCTTGACCCCCACTGGCATCCACTGTCAATTGGGCCGAGTCACCGGGACAAATGGTATCACCGGGGGCAATGGAAAGCTGGATCGGATCGGGTTCTTTGACCCGTATCCCAAGGGAATCGGAGCAACCCATGGAATCCGAGACGAAGACCTTATAGATACCAGCTTCCAAGCTATCCGGGGCAGGTCCACCAACGTTCAGGGAATCCCAGATATATTCATAAGGGGTCGTACCTCCGGAAGGCTGGACCTCGATCCCGCCGTCCTGCCCCCCGTAGCAAGTCACATGGAACGTATCGGCACTCAGTTCGAGCGGTTGGGGCTCAGGGACATCGACCGACACAGAATCCGTGCATCCCTGAGAATCGATCACAGTAAGTTGATATGTACCGGCTTGAAGGGAGTCGATCGTGGATGTGGAAGAAGGGGATGGCGTATCCCAGCTGTAGTCATAAGGGGTCGTTCCTCCACTGACGGAAGCTTCAACACGGCCATCGGACGCCCCATAGCAGCTCACCATGGTCACTGTAGTCTCCAGGCTAAGGGAATCGGGTTCTTCGATGGAGACCGTATCTTTCGTTTGACATCCGGAATCGTCGGTGATGGTCACCACATGCTTACCCGGAGAAAGCCCCGTGGCCTTGATGGTATTCTGTGGCGGGGTCGTGTTCCATTCGTAGGTATAGGGCGCAGATCCCCCGGAAGGGGACGCGGATGCACGACCATCATCAGCACCATAGCAACGGATGTCCGTTTTTTCGGTCTCAGTTTTGAGAATGGGCGGTTCCCCGATGGTCACATTGGCCGAATCCGTGCATCCGGCGCTATCTTCCACAATAAGCTTGTGATCACCAGCAGCCAGCCCACCAACACTATCTCCGAATTGCGGCGGATCGGTGTCCCATCGATAACTGTAATCCCCCCACCCTCCTTGGGCATCCCCCAGGGCGTAGCCATTGGAATCCCCATTGCAGTTGGTATTCTTGCTTTCAAGAATGGATGCGTTCAAGAGGGGTGGATCCGGAATGGTCACGGTATCCTTGATATTACAACCATGGGCATCCGTAATGGTCACCCGGTAGGTCCCCGGAGATAGACCGGAAGCTTGAGGCCCCATTTGGGCAGGGTTCGTACTCCAGGTATGCTGGTAAGGCTTAATCCCACCAGAAACGTTGACGGCCGCTCCCCCGTCACTATCCCCGCTACAGGTCACGTCATTTCCCTGTGTACCGGTAACAAGAGGATCGGGTTGCCCGATGGTGAAGTCCAGGGAGTCGGTACATCCCGCGCTATCGGTCACGGTCAGCGAATAAGGCCCCGCACTCAGGCCGATGGCACTATCCCCACTTTGGCTCGGGTCGCTGTTCCATGAGTAGGAATGATCCCCCCATCCCCCATTGGCAGCACCCACCGCATACCCATTGCTGTCCCCGTAACAAAGCGCATCCTGGGTGTCAAGTAACAAAGGCTCCAGATCGGGGGGATCGGGGATCGTAACGGTGTCCACTACCGTACATCCGTTCGAATCCGATAGCTCCACGGTATAGGTGCCGGCCGTGAGACCGCTGGCTTGGGGACCATTCTGCTGCGGGGACGTGTTCCACTTGTAGCTATAGGGCATGGTACCGCCGGTGGCAGAAGCGGAAGCCGTGGCATCACTGTCCCCACGGCAGGTTACGTTGCTATGCTGAGTGGAAGGAACGAGGGGGGTGGGTTCATCGATCAATACGCTGGCGGTGTCCGGGCATCCAGCACTATCCTCCACAATAAGGTCATAAGAGCCCGCTACG
>CAYVSK010000056.1:7080-12698 GCA_964453635.1 uncultured Weeksellaceae bacterium
AGATCGTCAGCACGATCCCCCTGCTGAACCGGATCGGTACTCCATTCGTAGCTGTATTCACCCCAGCCCCCATTCGCACCACCGATGGCATATCCATTGGAATCCCCGAAGCAGAGGGCATCCTTACTGTCCACGATAATAGCTTGTACGGCGGACGGTTCAATAATGGTCACGCTATCGGCTGCCGTACATCCATTGCTGTCGGTCACCGTGACCCGGTACTTCCCGGCCGGGAGACCGCTGGCCTGGGAATCCGTTTGGGGCGGGTTCGTGCTCCAGCTGTAGGAATAGGGCGGCGAACCACCAGTGGCGGTGGCAGTTGCCGTGCCATCGGAATCCCCTTTACAGGAAAGCGGCGTGGAATCAATAACAGAGACCGTAAGAGCCGGAGGGTCTGTCAGGGAAAAGTTGATCGTGGTATCACATCCGATGGAATCGTTTATAGTGACGCTATGAGTCCCGGCCCCGAGTCCGGTCTTCATGCTATCCTTCTGAAACGGACCTCCGTTCCAGGAATATTCGTAAGGGGCTGTACCCCCTTTTGGAGAAGCTTTCGCCCAGCCATTCGTATCGCCCTTACAAGCGGGGTCCTTCGTCTGGACCTTGATCGCGCCGGGGGGGCCGATGCCTATGCGGACGGTGTCCGTATCAGCAGGACATCCCCCATTCCCGGTGGTCCGGAGGTAAAGCTCCACGACCCCACTATCGATCTCCTGGGGATCGGGATGATAGGTCATATCGAGCGAATCGGGATGGGGATCGTAAACGCCGTTGCCTCCCCACCAGGTTCCGCCGGAAGCCGCATCGACCATTCCGGTCAGGTCCACTGGAAGGAGTGTCCGACACAACATGGTATCCGGTCCGGCATCGGCCCGGATGGGCTTGTCGAATTGTGTGACCGTGACGGTGTCATAAGCTGGCGGACAATCGGTAGAGTCCGACAACTCCACATAATAGGTCCCGGAATCCACCCGAATGGTCTGGGTCGTGTCGCCCGTACTCCATTCATAGGAATAAGGGGTGCTACCACCACTCCCATCGTTGTGCTATCATGCCCCGCACACACGGCTGGCTTCTCCGGTTGGACCGAAACGGCCAGATCGGACCTGAAATAGGTTCTCACGGTATCGCAGGTCTCGGTCGAATCGCATCCGGCTTTGGGGATCCCGCAAACCTCGAAATCGATGGAGTCGGGATAGCTGTTCGTGGGTACGCTGACCTGTGTGCTGTCACAAGCCGAATCGCAACTCAGATAATCATTGTAAGCGCCTTTCGGGGATGGGCTCACGGAATTCCATGAGATCGTGCTATCCGCGTATCCGTAAGCAAAAAGGGAATCGGTACATCCTTCGTGCACGGTCACATCGGGGCCAACTCCGGGGGCAGGGATGGTCTCGATGCTGTATTCGTTGTTGTTGTTCCCCGGTTTACAAAAGGTGATCTCATGGGGACCGGGTCCATTCAGACAAAGGGGCTCCCCGACCGGTGTGGGATCGTTGCAACTCACCTGATAAAAAAGGGCACCGGGGGGCTCCGCTCCGGAATGAATGTCGAAAATGATCCCTTGTGCATCGGGATGCAGGGTGACCGTAAAATGGATACATCGATCCGGGTTCGTCGTTCCACAGCAATTGTCCTGCCTCGCTGTGTCCGGACTGATCCAGGTGGTGTCGGGGTTGCCACTCAGGTCGGCGTCAAAATGCGGAACCGTGGGATCACAATTGACCTGGGCATTCAAGTTTGAAGGGACCAAAACACCCAAGATGAGGGAGCCGGTGAGCAAGATGATGCTTCTCGCTATACCGGGATACGTCGTCCCGGACCCTCCTGTATGCGCCTTTCCTGACCCCATATCGATCGGCTTTGAGGTGCCGTATCCTATTTTACGGCAAAACCTCCCGTATGGTTCCAAAAACCCGGCAATCAAGTTTTCAACAAGGGGAGGTAAAAAAAAGGACCGGCAGACCAGCAGATCAAAAAAGGGGGTTCATTGGTCAAGAAAAGAAAGTCGTCTATACATAAAGCGGAAAACAGCCCATCGGATCCCGCTTTCGAACTTGAGCAAAAGGGACCGTTCAAACCCGGTCGAGGCCGACCCGCTCCTCGATGGTGTGGACAGCCCGGGAAAGAAGATAAAAGGCGGTCTCTCCCATCTTATTGCCCTGTTCATCCAAAAGGGGATTCACTTCTACCATATCCAGAGCGCGCAAAAGGGGGGATTCCATCAGCGGCTCCAACAAGGCCAACGCTTCCTCGGTCATCAACCCATTGGCGGATGGGGTCCCGGTACCCCGGGAAATAGAAGGGTCGAGACTATCGACATCAAAGGAGACATAAATGGCATCACAGCCGGAAAGAGCCGAAAGGACCTCCTCCGCCACCGCTTTTCCTCCCTTCTTTCTCACCCCTTCGACCGTGATATTCTTCATCCCGTATTGATCCATGAACGCTTGTTCAGGGGGGTCCATCTCCCGAACAGCGACGAAATGAATATCCTCGGGCATGACCCTGCCGACCCCACCGATCGGGTTTTGGTAGCGTTCCCAAAGCCCGGCCTCCTCATGGTTGGAAGCATGCCCCCCATCTCCCCGACCGTCCAATTCAAGGGCCGCTGCGAGCGGCATTCCATGGACATTACCAGAAGGGCTCGTGAATGGCGTGTTCAGATCGACATGCGCATCGATCCAGACCACCCCGATCCGCTTACCCGGTAAAGCTTGTTTCAACCCCCCGATCGTTCCCATGGCGATGGAATGGTCTCCTCCCAGGACGACCGGGAAACGATGCTTTGTCAGGATATCACTTACGGCATTGGCCGTTCTTTCTACGACCTCGATAATACCGTTCAGATGTTTGGCCGTCGGATCCCCCGCTTTTTCCCAAGATAGGTCATTACGGGAGGGGATGGAACGCACGGAATGGTCTCTGAAGAATCGACTCCCTGCATTGAGGGAAGCCACCCGCATCGCCTCGACCCCAAGCCGGGCCCCGTTCGTGCCCGCCCCGATATCCGAAGGGACATCGACAAGTTCTACCTTTTCCATATGCCTTTGGTCCTTTGAAAGGCCCGAATTTACCATCCATGATTGCCTGACCGGACAACTATTCATCCTGATTTTTCGTAAATTTATCCCGGAAAATAGAGGGTTCATCGACACAAAAACCCCGAACAGACCAGTGATCGATAAAAACAAGACCATTCAATATATGAGGACGCCATCCGATCTTTTCAACACATTCGTCATTGCTGCCACGCTTCTTTTTTTTCTTCCCTTCAATGGATCTGCGCAATTGAACGGGAATTACGTGATCGACAGTGACGGGAACGGGGACTATGCTTCCTTTTCGGCAGCCGCTTCTGACCTGAACAGTTCAGGGGTAAGTGGAAGCGTCACCTTCGATGTGGAGAACGGGAGCTACCCCGAGCAGTTCACCCTGGACAGCATCGAGGGGGTCAGTTCAAACAACAAGATCACCTTCAGGTCCCAGGCCGGCCATCCCGATAGTGTCGAAGTGCGATACGCCGCTTCCAGCAGTTCCGACAATTATGTCGTGAAACTCGACAGCGCCGATCACCTCACCTTTAAGAATATTACGTTCAAAAATAACGGGGATGCGAACGGAGAATATACCCGGGTCTTTGTTTTCAGGAACACTGCCAACATTGAGCTCCGAAACAACCGGATCATCGGGCGGAATGAGACGAACCGCAACCAACTGCTCTTCGGAAGAGGGTCCCAATACGACAGTATCAGGATCGTCGATAACAGACTGGAAAAAGGAGATTGGGCCATTTTCTTCAAAGGAACGGTCTATCCTTTTACTTCCTCCGGGTTCACCATAAAAGGGAACAGGATCATCGATGCCAATGGCGGGGTTTATTTGAACCGGGTCCGGGATGTGAAGGTCATTAATGACTCCATTACAGGTTTTAGGAAAGGCGGGATCGAGTTTTATAAGCTCGAAGGTCACATGGAGGTCAGGAAGAATACGTTGAACAGTTCCGGGAGCGGTAGCGGAATGGAATTCGATCGTTGCAAGGCCAGTGCCAATGACCGCTTCGTAGTGGCCAACAATTTCATTAAGACCGAACTGAAAGGCAACAATGTCTATGGCTTACGCGTTTATGAATCCGACTCGATCACCATCGCGCACAATTCGGTCTGGATCAGCGGCGAAAACGTTGACGGCCCGGCTTTCTATTTGAGCAGTTCGTCCAGTGAGAAAGTGGTGAACAACATTTTTGCCACCCAGGGGATCGAAGGAGCCAACGAAGCTCTGGCCTTTGATGTCTTTGGTTACAGCGGCCTTCAATTCGATCACAACGCCTATTACGCACCCGGGAATTATTTGGGCGACTGGGGGAACACCCAGGTGGAAAACCTGGATTCCCTCCAGAAGCTCCAGGGTTCGGAGAATGCCAATTCCATTGAGGAAAAACCCGCCTTTGCGGATACGTCAAAGGGCGACCTGCACATCGTACACAAGTGGATGGATGCGAATGCCACGCCGATCAGTGCCGTTACCGAAGACATCGACGGGCAGTCCCGGGATGCTACCAGTCCTGATATCGGAGCCGATGAATACAGCCCGGCCGGTAATTTTCCACCCATGTCGGGCACCTATACCATCGACCCGAATGGCGGGCAATTCACTTCTTTTGAATCAGCTGTGGATTCGGTGACCCAGGTCGGGGTCAATGGTCCCGTCATCTTTAGCGTGGCCGCCGGAAGTTATTCGGAACAACTGACACTGACCGAGATCCCCGGGGCCGATGGGAATGACACTATAGTATTCCGCGCTCAATCCGGGGATTCAACAGATGTGACCCTGACCCACGCCGGAACGAATAACGCGAATCATACCGTCCGACTAAAAGGCGTGGATCACGTCACCTTTAAGTCCATGACCCTGGAGAATACCAGCACTGATTATTCAAGGGTGGTCCTCGGTCAGGGATATGCTCATCACAACAAGTTCATGGGGCTTCGTTTCCTGGGTCAAGGCTCAGGAGCTGGATCGAATAGCAAGATCGTATTTTATGCAAATGCTTCCAAACTCGATTCCCTCCTGATCCGGAACAGCTTTTTTGACAAGGGATCTGGCGGTATAAGGATCAATGGAGCGGGTTCCGATGAACAGGATCGCATACGGGGGATGCGGATCATCGGCAACAGCTTCGAACCCGGGTACGGTTTTGCCATCTCAACACGATACCATTGGGATCTCAAAATTGCAGACAATCAAGTTTCGGGATTCCTCGAAAAAGGGATCGATATTGTGGATAGCAAGAACCCCTTGGTCGTTCAGAAGAACCGGATCCGCTCCAAAGAGGCCAATGAATGGGGCATCGGACTGGACGGATGCAGCGGATCCTTTCAGGTGAACGGTCGGATCGAGAACAATTTTATCCGATTGGGTGAGAACGGGAGTTCCCCGAGAGGGATCAAACTGACCGCCAGCGATTTTCAAAAGATCCGATACAACAGCCTCCGCATCGAGAACAACTACGAAAAGAGTGTGGGGATCAGGGTCGAGGACGGCGGCAACAACACGGTACGGAACAACAACATTGCCATGGCCCGATCGGGATGGGCCCTGGAGAGCAACACGAACAA
>CAYVSK010000056.1:12708-16126 GCA_964453635.1 uncultured Weeksellaceae bacterium
TACTCCAACGGGGTCTTCGTGGCCAAATGGAACGGCACAAAAGTTCGGGACCTGGAAGCACTTCAGAGCGCCTCCGGGCAAGATGCGAATTCAGTGAGTGTCCACCCGGGTTACCTTTCCCGGACCGACCTCCATACGAATTCTTCCTGGCTGGACGGCAAGGGGACACCGATCGGGGCAGTATCGGATGACATAGACGGGGAGAGCAGGGATGGCCAATCGCCCGATATCGGGGCGGATGAATTCACGAGCACCCGCACTCCCATGAGCGGTATCTACGTGATCGGAACTTCAGGGTCCACGGATTATGACAGTCTATCGACAGCTACTGAGGCCCTGATAGCTCGGGGCATCGATAGCACGGTGATCTTTGAGGTGGAATCCGGTCTCTACTTCGAACAGATCAGCATCCCAGAGATATCCGGTACGGACCGGTCAAGGGATTCGATCACGTTCCGTTCGCTTTCAGGAAACCCGGGCGATGTCGACATGGCTTACGATCCCCCGGTGGCGGATTCCAACTTCGTGGTCCATTTAAAAGGGGCCGATCGCATCAAGTGGCGCAACATGACCCTTCAATCCGAATCGCTCAACAACCTCGGAAGGGTCTTCCGAATTACAGGAGGGGCCGAACAGATCCACATAGACAGCAACATTATAACGAATCAGAGCACCGATGGGAACACCAGCAGTGATGACCTCATCAGCACAGGATCCGCTTCGTTCACAGACTCCCTCAGGATCACCAACAACACATTCAAAGACGGTGCCACAGCGATCCGTTTGGAAAACAACAGCTCCCTCTATGCACCGGGTTTGGAGATACGGAACAACGTGATGAACAGCAATTTCCAGGGGGTTGTCGCAAAACACTACAAGGCTCCCATGGTCGCCGATAATTCGGTCATGGATTGCAGCGGGAAAGGAATTTCCTTCAAGCAGGACTCAGGCGCTGTCAAGTGTCTAAGAAACACGGTATTCACCGTGGGCGGAGGTAACAATGGTTTACGCTTCCAGGATGTCTATTCATCATCCGGTAACGAAGGACTTATTGTGAACAACCGGGTCCATCAAGAGCAACCACCCGGTTTCGTAGAGGGAACCGTGACCCTGGAGAATTCCGAGCATCTCAGGGTCTATCACAACAACTTCAATGTCTCAAGGGAGTATGATGATATAGAAGTTTTAAGGCTCGAAAATGCGACCAATATCGACCTGAAGAACAACATCCTGGCGGTCGGCGGTACGGCAGGTTATACAGGCCCCGGGAAAGGCAAAGCGATCCGTGTGGGGTCGAATAGTTCCCTCTCCGGCTCGGACCACAACATCTTCTTCCTTGCCGGGAATCAATTCGGTAACTGGAACGGGAACATGGTCGGGGATCTAAAAGCCTGGCAGGATAGCTCAGGCATGGATGCCAACTCCGTTGTGGCCTTTCCGCGCTTTGCATCCGCTGACTCCCTGATCACCCGATCCCCCTGGGCCAATGACAGTGGCACCGGGCTTGCCAGTGTGAACACCGACTTCGAGGGGGATGCCCGGGACCCGAACCAACCCGATATCGGAGCTGACGAATATACCTCCAACATCACCCCCCTTTCCGGCACCTATAGT
The DNA here is from genome assembly GCA_964453635.1 of uncultured Weeksellaceae bacterium. GTDB lineage: Bacteria > Bacteroidota > Bacteroidia > Flavobacteriales_D > CAYVSK01 > CAYVSK01. Next base: position 14,323 of record CAYVSK010000056.1, read on the forward strand.
ATTGGTGACACGGGAGATTACACCGGCTTCGAGGGGGCCGTCCAGGATCTTCTTTTCCGGGGGATCTCAGCGGCTGTTCGTTTTGAGGCCATGAAAGGGAACTACGAAGCAAATGAAAGGATCCGGCCTTTCGCCGGTAATGACCGGACAGACTCGGTCACTTTTACTTCCAGGACAGGGGATCCGAAAGATGTGACCCTGCGGGATTCATCCAGTTCCAGGAACTACATGTTCTGGGTGAACGGGGTCCGGCACCTCACCTTTAAGGATATGACCTTCAAACCCCACGGCAATGAAACCCGGAATATCAAGGTCACGGGAAGGTCCGGTGACCTCCAATTCACCGGGAATCGATTCCTCGGGGAAGAGAACGCGTCTAATGACGACGCTCATGCGCATATTCTGATCAAATCAAGCCCTACCGACTCGGTCCTCGTCAACGACAACTTTTTCCAGGATAACTGGAACGGCGTTCTTTACGATAACTCTTCGAGAAAAGCGAAAGGCATCGTCGTGCGCAACAACACGCTTTTTGACGTTTCCAAGCCCATTGCGCTCAATGATACCAAAAATGCGCGCATTATCGGGAACAGGGTTGACTCCGCCAACCGGGATGGCATATCGGTACGCAATTCCAGCGGGGGTTTTGAGGTCCGCAGAAACCGGATCGCCGAGTGCGCCGACGGGATCAACATTGAATATTCCGATGCCTCAATAACGGATTCGGCCCTGGTGGCGAACAACTTCGTTCATGCAAAGGGAACTCCGTCCAACGGGATCCTGGTCAACAACACAAGTTATGTGAAGGTCTACAACAACAGTGTGAACCTCGGTGGCGATGCGGAAGAATTTGATTATGCCTTTTCCGAGAGCAACAGTTCCAATATCTACGTCCTCAACAACATTTTTGTCTATTCAGGGGACGGGAATGCAGCCGTCATCTCCTCCCAGGGCAGTCCGAATGTCGCCCGGATGGACCACAACAGTTATTACACCGACAGCACCCATTTGGCCCGTTGGGGCACTTCAAGCAACATCACGAGCCTCAGCGAACTTCAAAACGCAAACGGAATGGATGCCAATTCCATGGTCATCGATCCGGGTTACCTTTCCGATACCGACCTCCACATTTCGAACGATTCCCTGCAGGGAGAGGCCACGCCACTGGATGGGATCTCCATGGACATCGACGGACAGCAAAGGGACCCCAACACCCCCGATATCGGGGCGGACGAGTTCGTCTGTGACACGCCGGTCTTCAATATCGTGGCCGACACCGCTTGCAGTGGAGAACCCACTAAGGTCGTAGACCAATCTACCGATATACCGGGCGGTACCACCTATTACTGGGACTTCAACGGGGACGGCACTTACGACGACACCAATAACGTCGTGAACGACACCTATTACTGGGATTACGATACGGCAGGCACCTATACCGCCAAGGTGAAGACCGTACAAGCAGCCGGATGTAAGGATTCCACCACCTTTTCGGTGTTGGTGACCGAAGCCCCCACCCTTTCGTTCGATCTGCAAAACACCGGGTGTAGTGGTGCCGACGGCCAGGCCACTGTCACACCGTCCGGGGGTGTTCCTCCCTACACTTATCTCTGGAGCACCGGAAGCAAGGATTCCTCCATTGTTGGCCTCTCTCCTGGTAGCTACTCCATTTCGGTAACGGATGCCAGTGGATGCACGGTTACCGACACGGTAAAGATCCAACAAGGCGATTCCCTCATCACTTCCATCGGTGCGACGGACGCTGCCTGCCAGGGGGCCAGTGATGGTTCGGTGGTCCTCGAGG
>CAYVSK010000057.1:0-10041 GCA_964453635.1 uncultured Weeksellaceae bacterium
TCCTTCCCTACTGTAGCTTACCGTCCCATCCGTAGGATCGAGCATGCCGGCCAATAGAGCGATCATTGTAGATTTCCCGGAACCGTTCGGCCCAAGGACAGCATAAGCATCACCGGGGCCGAAGCGGTAGGTCAGATCGTGGATGATGATCTCATCTCCGAAACTGCGGGAGACCTGCTGAAGGGTCACCTGGATGGGGGCCACGGATCGACCGATGCTTTTCGGGTTTTGAAAGGGAGCTAAGCCGACTGAGCACCCCGCATGATCCCCCTTTCGGAATTGTTAATGAACGAGATGACCTTTTCCTTTTCAGGGCTTTCAGGGAAGTTTTCCCGGACTTGCTGCACACCTGTGGATACGTTTGTATTCAGCACGTAAATGGTCTTGTAGATCTGTTCGATGTTCTCAATGGTCTTGACATCCATACCACTCCTTTTCAACCCAACACTGTTGATCCCTGCATAAGACAAAGGTTCGCGAGCCGCTTTAACATAAGGTGGCACATTCTTTCTTACCAGGGAAGCCCCTGATACAAAAGCATGTTGTCCGATACGGGTAAATTGTTGTACAGCCACCAATCCCTCCAACACGACATGATCCTCAAGTTCAACGTGGCCGGCAAGATTCACGGAATTGGCAATGATGCAATGATCCCCTATGATGCAATCATGTGCAATGTGGACATAAGCCATGACAAGGCATTCATCCCCTACCACGGTCTTTTCATTGTAACTGGTACCGCGATTAATGGTCACACTCTCCCGGATGGTGACGTTGTTCCCGATATGGGTCGTGGTATATTCTCCCTTGTACTTGAGGTCCTGAGGGACAGCTGAGATCACGGCACCGGGAAAGACCTTGCAATTCGTCCCGATCCTTGCCCCATCCATGATAACAGCATTTGGGCCGATATGCGCATCATCCCCGATCTCAACATCCCCGTAAATAGCGGTAAAAGGCTCAATACGCGCATTCTTTCCGATCTTCGCTTCCGGGTGGACCCAGGTCAATGATTCATCCATCGTTCCGGACTTTTTCGATCTTGGCCATCATCTCCGATTCCGTTACTTCTTTCCGATCCACATAAGCTTTGCCCTGCATATGTATGATCCCCCTTCGAATGGGGCGGATCAGGTCCAGTTTGAAAATGATCGTGTCGCCAGGCACCACCTTCCGTTTGAACTTGGAATTATCGATCTTCATGAAATAGGTCAAATAATTCTCGGGATCGGGCACCGTGTTCAAAGCAAATATGCCACCTACCTGGGCCATGGCCTCTATCTGCATGACCCCGGGCATAATGGGTTCGTGGGGGAAATGTCCGGGGAAGAAGGGTTCATTGACGGTAACATTCTTCACCCCGATAATACTGTGCTCGTCCATATCCATGATCTTATCCACCAAAAGGAAAGGGTGGCGATGGGGAAGAAAACGGCGCACTTCATTGATGTCGAAAAGCGGGGCCTTTTGAAGATCGAAACGAGGTGGTCCCGCTTTTTCAGATTCCATTTTATCCCGGAGCATACGGGCGAACTCAACATTTCCCGTATGACCGGGCCGGGCAGCAAGAATGTGCCCCTTGATGAAACGCCCCAAAAGGGCCAGATCCCCAATAATATCGAGGAGCTTATGACGAGCCGGTTCGTTCTGGAACTTTAACTCACTATTGTTGAGGATCCCGATCCCCGATACCTGCACTTCCAGGTCCTCCTCCCTGCCAAGCAAGTGGGCGAGTTTCTGAAGATATTCGTCCGTCACCTCTTTTTCTACCAGCACGATGGCATTATCGAGGTCCCCGCCTTTGATCAGCCCACTTTTGGCCAGTCCCTCCAATTCCTGGAGAAAAACAAAGGTGCGGCAACAAGCGATCTCATCCCTGAACTCCCCCATGTGATACATCGAAGCATGTTGGGTGCCGAGAATGGGGGATTTGTAATCCACCATGACCGTGAGCCTGAATTCTTCTTCCCGGGTGGGAACGGCCAACATCTCGATCCCCAGTTCCGGGCTTTCGTAGGTCATGTTCTCCTTGAGCACGAAATATTCCCGCTCTGCATCCTGATCCTCATAACCCACGTTCTCCAAGGCATCAACAAACGGTTTCGCACTTCCGTCCAGGATCGGAACTTCCTGGCCATTCACCTCAATGAGCGCATTATCGACTTGCAAGCCGTAAAGGGCGGCCAGGACATGTTCCGTGGTATAAACCTTGACATTGTTATTACCGAGCGTGGTTCCCCGTTCGGTCGAGACCACATTATCGACACAGGCATCGATCCGGGGTCGCTCATCAAGATCGGTGCGAACGAACTTGTATCCGTGGTCCACCGACGCGGGTTGTATGGTCAGGGACACGTTCAGACCGGTATGAAGGCCGACCCCTGATATCTCAACAGGGCCCTTGAGTGTCCTTTGATTTTCCATTTATCCTTTGGGCTTGGACGAGCTTTTTTCCTGGTTGGATCGGGACAGGTCCTTCTCCAGGTCTTCCAATTTCTTTTGCAGATCCGGGAGCTTTCGGAACGAAATATAGGCCCTTTTATATTCACTGGCATTCAAGGCAGGGGACCCTTGCAGGACCGCCCCTTCTTCCTTAATGTCCCGCCCGACCCCGGTCTGGGCAGCGATCTTGACCCCATCGGCAATGGTCACATGTCCAATGATACCGACCTGCCCCCCGATCATACAATTCTTCCCGATCCTCGCTGACCCAGCGATACCCACCTGGGCCGCGATCACGGTGTTCTCACCGATATCCACATTGTGAGCGACCTGGATCAGGTTATCCAGCTTGACCCCCTTACGGATCACAGTGGAGCCGAGTGTAGCCCGATCAATGGTGGAATTGGCCCCCACCTCTACCTGATCCTCGATCACTACATTCCCGGTCTGAGCAACTTTTTCGTAATTGTTGCCCGCGTCCGGCGCAAACCCGAACCCATCGCTGCCGATCACAACACCGGTATGAAGATTGCACTGGGAACCGATCCGACAATCATCGCGGACCTTCACCCCGGCCTGTATTTCCGTTCCTTCACCGATCGTCACGTTATCCCCGATAAAAGCACCGGAATGGATGATCACATTGTCCCCGATCCCCACATTGTTCCCGATACGGCTAAAGGCCCCGATAAAGACATCCTGGCCGATCTCGGCATCATCCGCAATATGAACAGGGTCCTCGATGCCCTTTTTTTCTTTTTTGCGCTGATTCTCGTAATATTCCAACAAACGGGCAAAACCCTTATAGGCATCGGGGACCCGGACAAGGGTGCAATCGTTCTTCAGGGGCTTTTCCGGCCTGAATTCCTGATCAACGATCACAACGGACGCCCCCGTGCTGTATATGAAATCCGTATAACGAGGGTTTGCCAGAAAGGTCAGGGACCGGGGCTCTCCCTCTTCGATACGGGATAACTTACATACCCGGATATCGGGATCCCCTTCCACTTCACCCTCCAGGAGGCGAGCTATCTCTCCTGCAGACAACTCCATTACTCAAAAGTATAAAATTACGATCGTGGCGGTTCGCAGGCTTTTAATTTTTATCAACAAATTTGGGATAACATATAAAGTGCTTTTCCACAGGCTCTGCCAAAGCGGAGATGTTCAGGTTATCCGAAGCCTCGGCCAGATCCATGACCGTTCCATCCCGTAAAAGGATCAGGATATTCTCGCTTAGCTTGTCGTAAGCGTTGTTGACCGTCGTACCGGAAAAGAAAAAATACGGTAATTCCTTCTCGTTCAGACCCATTTCATGCTTGACCCGCTCACGCTTGTCTTCGATCCGGTCCGCAGGGATCGGCTCCCTTTCGAGCTGAACACGCATCAGGTCCCGGTCCACCAGCATTCTGCACAGACGGGAAAGGACATGGTCCCCGTGATCGCACCATGCTTTTACGGAACACATGATATCGTTGTCGTCGAGCTTCATAAAATGATCCAGTAAGCGGCGGTCCGTTTTGAGATCATCCATCATTGGCCGGCCATAAAGGAAGGTTCGAAAGATGGGGGAACAAAAAAGCTCGACCCCTTCCCGGGCAAGTTCCCTGGCCCGTTCGAGGATCTTCATCAACATATACTCAGCAGAAAGGACGGTCTTGTGCAGGTAAACCTGCCAATACATCAAGCGCCGGGCCACGATGAACTTTTCGATGGAATAGATCCCTTTCTGATCGATCACAAGGCGGTCATCATGAATGTTCAACATCTTGATAAGCCGGTCACTGTTCACCACCCCCTCCCTTACACCGCTGTAAAAACTGTCCCGCTGGAGATAATCCAACCGGTCCATATCGAGTTGGCTGGAGACCAACTGGTGCAGAAAACGCTTTTCGTAGCGATCCTCAAAGATCGCCATAGCGGTTTCCAATCCCCCGTCAAAGACCTCGTTCAAATATCCGATCACAAGGGATGACAACTCTTCATGGCTGGCATCTTGAACGAACTGGTCCTCGAGCGCATGAGAGAAAGGCCCATGACCAATGTCATGGAGGAGGATGGCGATCAGGACACCCGTCTCCTCATCCGGCGTTACTTCGTAACCTTTGGTCCGGATCACCTCCAGAGCCTCCCTCATCAGGTGCATGGCCCCGACTCCATGATGAAAGCGCGTATGAAGCGCACCAGGGTAGACCAAATGGGTCAACCCCAACTGCTTGATCCGCCTTAAACGCTGGAAATAAGGGTGTTCTAAAAGTTGAAAAACGATCCCTTCGGGAACGGAAATAAAACCGTACAAAGGATCGTTCAATATCTTGAGATTGACTGACTCCTTGCCTTTCTGCCCCTGCTGCTGCATTGTTTAATTTGCCGGAAAGGATCGAAAATATCGCTTTTATGGAAAAAATAAGGATCCTGTGGGCCGATGACGAGATCGACCTGCTCAAACCTCACCTCATGTTCCTCAACGAAAAGGGTTACGAGGTCGAGACCGTCACCAATGGAACGGATGCCATCGACCAGTTAAAGAAAGGGCCTTTCGACATCATTTTCCTGGATGAGAACATGCCTGGATTATCGGGCGTAGAGACCTTTAACGAGATCCGGGGACTGGACCGCACCACCCCGGTGGTCATGATCACCAAAAGTGAGGAAGAACAAACCATGGAGGAAGCGATCGGTTCGCGGATCTCCGATTACCTCATCAAGCCCGTCAAACCGAATCAGATCCTCCTCACCATCAAGAAGCACCTCGACGATGAACGCCTGGCCACCGAAAAATCCACTTCCGACTACCAAAAGGCCTTCAGCGAGATCAGTGCCCGGATCGATCAGGGACTGGACCCGGAAGGCTGGCAGGCCGTATACCGGGAATTGGTGCATTGGTCCATGGAGCTGGAGCGCTCCGGGGAACAAGGCATGGAAGAGATCCTCGACCATCAGCGGGAAGAGGCCGATCAAATGTTCGCCCGATTCATCTCAGAACACTATGAAGCCTGGATCCGGGGGGAAGCCTCCGACACTCCCCTTCTATCCCAGAACCTCTTCAAAGAAAAGATCGCCCCCCACCTGGATGGAAGCCCGCTCTTCCTGGTGGTGATCGATAACCTCCGCTACGATCAGTGGAAGGCGTTGGAGCCCATGATATCCCGGTATTTTCGAGTCGAGGAAGAAACTTTGTATTACAGCATCCTTCCGACCGCCACCCAATATGCCAGAAATGCTCTATTTGCCGGGCTCATGCCAGCAACGATCAAAGAACGCTTCCCGGATCAATGGATCGAGGAGAACGAATCGGGGAGCAAGAACCAGTACGAGGCAGACTTCCTAAAGACCCAGCTATACAGGCTCGGAAAGGACGTCCCTTTTACTTACAACAAGATCACGAACCTGGAAGCCGGAAAAAAACTGGCGGACGATATCCATAACCTCATGGAGCACCCGCTCAATGTGATCGTCCACAATTTCGTCGATATCCTTTCTCACGCCCGTTCCGACACCAAGGTTGTCAAGGAACTGATGGACAACGAGGCAGCTTATCGATCGGTCACAAGATCCTGGTTCGAACACTCTCCCCTCTTCGAGATCTTACAGGAAGTTTCAGAGCAGGGCGGTCGCCTTATCCTGACCACCGACCATGGCTCCATTCCGGTGGATGAACCCACCAAAGTGGTCGGAGACCGGGAAACAACGACCAACCTAAGGTACAAGGAGGGCAGAAACCTTTCTTACAACAAAAAGGATGTGATGGCCGTATCGGACCCGGATGCCATTCAACTGCCCCGACTCCACATGAAATCGACCTACATCTTCGCAAAGGGGCGGAAATTCCTCGTCTATCCGAACAACTACAACAAATACGTAAGGAGCTATCAGAACACCTTCCAGCACGGCGGCATTTCCATGGAAGAAATGCTGGTACCGATCATTCGGATGAGCCCGAGATAATAAGGGGGGTCAGTACTTACGCTGCCGACTCCGGGTGGAGTAGTTGATCTTTAAAGCCTTGGCCTGGCGAAGTTCCTGCTTGATATCGGTCACGATGCCCATTTTGGTCTCCTTGTCCACCTTAAGGGAGGTGGTGATCATGGGACGCTCCGCCTCTTTTCGCCGTTGCCGTTGTTCCTTGATCCATCCCTGAATTTCCTTCAAGTCGGCAAATGAATCGTCAAGTTGGATCCGCGGGGCGGTCCCGTACTTTCTGTTCTTGGGGGGACCCACATAGATATAATCCACCAAGGCCTTTTTCTTTAGCTTCTCGATCTCAGAGGCGGCCGGCTTGTTGATCTGCACACGCTGCTCGGTCTCCCGCATAACGGTGGTCACCATGAAAAAGAAGAGGAGCATGAAGATGATATCGGGCAGAGAGGCCGTGCTGATCCCCGGTTTGCTCCGACCCTTATTCTTCTTGAACTTGGACATTTTTTGCGCGCGTCTTTTTTCTAAAGCAAAGCGTCAGCTTCCACCTTTTGCTTTCACATCCATGGGCTCAGCTTCGGATATTCGCATAGGATAAACCTTCCTGACCGCCAACACCATAGGCCTATGATCGGGATTCCTGTTCGGTTTCAACTGATCGTAAGGGATCCCGAATTTTTCCATGGAGAACTCGTGTCTGAGCTCATTCACAGCAGCTTGCAATTCGTTCTGCACCTGAATATAAATATCGTAGGAACTCCCCCGATCATTGCGAAGTGATATCAAGGCGTCATCGGGCAGTTTTTTGTAAGGCCCGATCGTCTTTACAACCTTGAGGCGCTCTTGGGCCTTTTTAAGCTGTCGCCGCGCATCCTGATTTGATGAATCCTGAGCAACGGCCTGTTTGGCCTTTTTAATGGCTTCCTGACAGGAGGAGGCGGTGACTTTTTTCCTTTTTGGGAGATCCTCTCGGTTATTTGGATTCGTATAGAACTCCCTGGCCCCCTCCTTTAATTCGGAAATATGCATCGGTTCACCTTCTACGAGCAACTGGTCCTTGAAATTCACTTTGACCGTATAAACCCGGTTCTCTGGAACATCGGGGGGGTCCTGATCCTCCGGTACAGGTGGGGGCAATTTCCGAAGAATACCCGAATCCATGTCCATGGTGGTAGTCACGAGAAAAAAGATCAGAAGCAGGAAGGCGATGTCGGCCATCGAACCCGCATTGATCTCACCCGGACTATCTCTGCCTCTTTTTGAAGCCATAGACTTTATCCCTCCTTTCGTGGGCGCTCTATTTGACCAACCTGAACTTCACGAAGCGCGTGACCTCGGAACCGATGATCGAGAGCAGGGCTGCGCCGAAGAGGATATAGAGGAGCACAATGCCCGTCCCCACATACTTGGACGTGGCCTGTGTAGCCATCTCCAGATCGCTCCATGCAGCATGCACTTCACCGGATGAAGCGGAATAGGACACCCCGAAGAGAATGACGAGCAGGACCACACTGATGACCGCATTCAAGGATTTTTTGATGTTCATGAAGAACATTCCGATCGAGAACACGACCACAGCCGCAGCCGATATTCCCAACGCCACAAAAGCAAGATCGATGCCCAGGGTCACCAGGTTGATATCGTTCCACATGTAGTTCTGGTCACCCGTTGCCCAAATTCCTGCTACGATCAGGATCCCGCCGAGGGCGATCACGAACTTGACCACTTTGAATATGGTACTGACCAGCCTCATTAGGTTCATTGCCCTTTCCCTTTGGTGATGTTATACTTCACGAGCAAGTCGACCAAGGATATGGAGGCATCCTCCATTTGGTTCACAAGGCTATCTACCTTGGCAACGATGTAGTTGTAGAAAAATTGCAGAACAATGCCCACGATCAGTCCGGAAACGGTCGTGATAAGTGCCTGCTGGATCCCGTCGGCCACGATCTTAGGGGAAATGTTGTTGGCCTGAGCAATGGAATCAAAGGCACTGATCATCCCAAAGACGGTCCCCATAAAACCGAGCATCGGGGCAATTGCAATAAAAAGCTGGATCCAGGACAATCCTTTTTCCAGAAGTCCCATCTGAACACCGCCATAGGATACCACGGATTTCTCGACGACCTCGGTACCCTCATCGGACCGGTCGAGGCCCTGGTAAAAAATGCTGGCAATAGGTCCTTTGGTATTGCGGCAAACCTCTTTCGCGCCTTCCACCCCTTCGGATTCCAGGGCTCCCTCAACATCATTGAGCAGCTTGTCGGTGTTGGTCGTTGCAAGGTTGAGGTATACGATCCGTTCGATACAAAGGGCCAACCCGATGATCAAACAGATAAGCACAAAGGACATGAAGTAGGGATTCCCTTCAATGAACTTTTGTTTGATCTGCTGGTGCATTCCGGTGACCTCCTTCTTTTCCTCTTTTCCTTTGCCATCGGCCCCCATGGAACCGACTCCCTCGCTTTCGGCAGTATCCGCGGCCATCGCACTTTCTTCACCCGCCCGGGCGGTATCGGCTTCTGTCGTGTCCGAACGTTCCGTGGTCTCTTCTCCCATTTCCTCGCCATTGTCCTGAGCGTCTATAGCCCCGGAGGATCCAATCAGTATCAATCCAAAAAAGGAAAGCGCCGGAATTAAGCTCTTAATGCTCATCGATCAGGTGAATTTTCGGTTCGTTTGCTATAAATCTTCGCTCCATTCAAGCGGAGAGAGAGGGATTCGAACCCTCGATTCCGGATTTACCGGAATACACGCTTTCCAGGCGTGCGCCTTCGACCGCTCGGCCATCTCTCCATTTTCGGAGTACATGGAAAATGAGCGCTCAAAACTAAAAAAAAGATCCCACAATAAAAAATGAACGGATCACTTGCAGCGCTTGCAGATCCCTTCAACAGAAAGCCGATACGTATCGGGGATATGTCCTTTCCCTATAGAAGGTGTGGGTATCCTCACATCGGTAAGACAAAAGGTGTCCCCGCATTCCCGGCAATGGAAGTGCACATGCTCGTCGAAATGGCTGTATTCATCGCAACTACTTTCACAACCGGCGAATTTCACCACCCCGTCCGGGCCGAGGACCCGGTGGATCAGCCCCTTATTCTCGAAACTAACGAGGGTCCGATAGATGGTGACCCGATCGTGATCCCCTTCTAAGGATCGCTCCACATCGCTGTGAGAAAGCGCTACATCCGCTTCATTGAAAAGGGCAAGGACGGCCTTTCGAGCGGGTGTCCGTTTCAACCCGTGCGCCTTCAGGATATCGGATGCGCTATCTTTTTCCTTTGTCTTTGAAAGCCCCATGAATTAATATCTTAATACCCGGTCAGAAAAGGGTCAGTAAGCGCGTTCCTTTTTCCCCTCAACATAATTGATGAAGGAACGGTTCACGACCTTGTTCCCACCCGGGGTCGGAAAATCTCCGGTGAAGTACCAATCGCCATGGTGCTCAGGGCAAGCGGCATGCAACCCCTGGATGGATTGATAAAGCACCTGCACCTCGGCCTTCATATCGGGGGGCGTCAGGAGTTCTCCGATCTTGTCAGAGATCTCCCTGGTGGTAAAGGGTTCGTAGATCTCCTTGACCACGTTCCGGATGGCGGGCGTCGGCAATTCCATTTGTTCGACGGCCTTTCCGTAGACTTCGTCGATCCGCTCCTCCTGCCCCCTTTCCTTCAACAA
>CAYVSK010000057.1:10051-12655 GCA_964453635.1 uncultured Weeksellaceae bacterium
GAAAAGCGACGAAATCATCGAGCTTGGCCATATCGATGCCGTAACAATCCGGATACCGGATCTGGGGAGCAGAGGACACGACAATGACCCGTTTGGGTTCCAGGCGATCGAGGATCCTCAGAATGCTTCGCTTGAGGGTGGTCCCCCGCACGATGGAATCATCGAGCACGACAAGGTTGTCCCGGCCCTTGCGAACGACCCCGTAAGTCACATCGTAAACGTGCTCCACGAGTTCATCGCGGGCATTGTCCTCCGTGATAAAGGTCCGGAGTTTCGCATCCTTGACGGCGATCTTCTCCACCCGTACATCCTGCGCGAGGATCTCGTACAATTGCTCGCTACTCGGCGTCTCCTTCTCTCGACCCAGAACATCGACCTTTTGCGCATCGAGGTGGGCTTCCATGCCATTGAGCATCCCGTGAAAAGCCACTTCGGCCGTATTGGGAATAAAGGAGAAGACCGTGTTCTCCAGGTCGTGACCGACGGTCTCGAGGATATCCCCGGTCAGGGAACGCCCCAATGCCTTTCGCTCCTTGTAGATCTCCCGGTCGGTCCCCCGGGAGAAATAGATCCGTTCAAAAGAACAGGGCCGCTTTTCCTGGGGTTCCCGGACCTTCTGTTCCCCGATCTCATTGTCCTTACGGATGACCAGGGCATGGCCGGGGGTCAATTCGCGGATATTTTCAAAAGGCACGTTGAAAGCCGTCTGTATAACGGGCCGCTCGGATGTTACCACGGCGATCTCCTCATCCACATAATAATAGGCGGGCCGGATCCCCGCGGGATCCCTTAAGACAAAGGCATCCCCGTGGCCCAGCATCCCCGCCATGGTATACCCCCCGTCCCAATCGGCCGATGCTTTGCTCAGGATGCGGGCGATATTCATATGCTCAGCGATCAGGCGGGATATCTGTTTCTTGCTGTAGCCCAGCTCCCGGTACTTCCTGTAAAGGGCTTCGTTCTCATTGTCGAGGAAGTGACCGATCTTTTCGAGAATGGTCACCGTATCGGACTTTTCCTTGGGATGCTGGCCAAGGTCAACGAGAAGCTCGAAGAGCTCATCGACATTCGTCAGGTTGAAATTCCCGGCGAGCACCAGGTTCCGGGTCATCCAATTGTTCTGCCGCAAAAAGGGATGACAGTTCTCGACCTTGTTCTTCCCGAAGGTTCCATAGCGTAGATGCCCCATGAACAACTCCCCGGTAAAGGGCAACTGATCCTTCAACCAAGCGACATCCTTTAAGCGCTCCGGGTCCTCGTTCTGGACCTCAATGAACCGTTCATTGATGTGTTCGAAGACATCCTGAATGGGATTGGTCTTTACAGAACGGCGGCGGCTAATGTAGCGCCGACCAGGGGGCACATCGAACTTGATATTCGCAACACCCGCCCCATCCTGACCCCGGTTGTGCTGCTTTTCCATCAAAAGGTAAAGCTTGTTCAGCCCGTAGAAAGCCGTGCCGTACTTCTCGAGGTAGTATTCGGCGGGTTTACGAAGCCGCAGGAGGGCGACCCCGCATTCGTGGTTGATCACATCGCTCATAAGAAGATGACCCCGATGGTAAAGGCCGAAGCCGGACTGCGAATTTAAGGGGAAAAAACCATATCTTCAAAGACCCGGGGATATCTGTCCTCCGGACTCCCTGCAATAAGCCTTATATTTGATTTTCTGTGGCCTGATCAGGCAGCCTTTAGGGGGCCCCGATCGTCTTCATAAAACCCCTGCCCGGCTTTGGATAAAAAGTCTTTGAACGGAAAAAGTGTGCGACATATCATAGCCTTCCTGGCCTTTCTCCTCCTGTCCCGGGATCCGGTGGACAGCCAGGCCCGTATGTTCACGCCGAATGAAGGACAATGGGATCCCCGCGTGGAATACCGGGCCGACTTGCAAGGGGGAAAATGTTATCTCGAAGAGCAAGGCTTTACGTACCTCCTTCACGACTTTTCCAGGATCCACGACCTTCAACACCAAAGGGCCAGCAAGAGCGACCCGGAACACGAATCGGTCCGGGTCAACGCCCACAGCATCAAAGTGCGCTTTCCCGGCTCCACGACGCCCAGCGATATCGGGGCCAGGGACCCTTCCGACCATCATGTCAACTACTTTCTCAGCAACGATCCCCACGAATGGGCCACGGGCTTACACAAGTACCGGAAAGTCCGTTACAAAAAGATCCACGAAGGCATCGATATGCTCGTGGAAAGCAAGGATGAGGGGTTGAAGTACGAATTCCACCTGGCCCCCGGAACCGATCCTGACACCCTGAAAATGGTCTACAGAGGGGCTTCCTCCATCGAGATCAGAGATGGGGATTTGCGGATCGGGACCTCCCTCGGGCCGGTCATCGAAAAAGCGCCCGTGGCTTTTCAGGGGAAGCGAAAGAAAAGGGAAGAGATCCCCTGCCACTTTGAATTGCAGGGTGATACGGTGAGCTTTTCCTTTCCAAAGGGATATGACCCAAGTCGCCCCTTGGTGATCGATCCCGACGTTGTCTTTGCCACCTATTCGGGCTCCAACTCCGACAACTGGGGGAATACGGCCACTTACGATGACGAAGGGAATTTTTACGGAGGCGGGACGGTCTTCGGCCCCGATTTTCCCTC
>CAYVSK010000057.1:12665-16044 GCA_964453635.1 uncultured Weeksellaceae bacterium
GTGTGCATATTGGAGGAGGGGAAGGAAATTGGGGATGCGACATGTCCATCAAAAAATTCGATGAGAACGGCACGGACCTGCGCTACGCGACTTTCTTGGGGGGAAGCCGCAATGAAGTTCCCCAGAGCATGATCACCGATGACCAGGGAAATCTTTTTTTGATCGGGGCTACCGGTTCGCCGGATTTTCCCACAACATCGAATGCCTATCAAAACGATTTCGGGGGGGGGACACAAACATCATTTTCCGTAATATCCTTTAATAAAGGAAGCGACCTGGCCGTGGCCAAATTGTCCGTAGACGGGACAACCCTCCTGGGCGGCACTTTTTTCGGTGGATCCGGAAATGACGGTCTGAACGGATCCGGGACCCTGAACTACAATTACGGGGACATCCTTCGGGGCGAGGTGATCCTCACGGGGAACGGCCGCTGCGTGGTCACAAGTTCCACCCAATCGGCCGACCTTCCAACGGACAGCCTTTCTGCCCAGAGTGGACCAGCTGGTGGACAGGACGCTTTTGTGGCGAGCTTCTCACCTGACCTAAAAACCCTCGATTGGAACACATACCTCGGAAGCCCGGGGGATGATGCAGGATACTCGGTCAAATCCGCTACAAACGGCGACTTCTACATAACCGGAGGCACTGACAGCTCCGCGTTCCCGGTCCTCAATGGCTGGCAGACCCAACCCCAGGGGGGAGCGGATGGATATGTGGTACGCATGGCCGACGACGGATCGCAATTCAAGAACGGCACGCTGCTCAGTACCGAAAGCTACGACCAGAGCTATCTCCTCGACCAGGACACAGCCGGCAATATTCTGGTCTACGGCCAAAGCACCGGACCCTACCCCGTGAATACCAACGGTTACATGAACGACAGCAGTGGTCAGTTCATCCAGAAGTTTCCACCGGACCTCAACAGCTCCCTGATGTCGACGGTCTTTGGAACCGGTAGCGGCCAAGTGGATATCTCTCCATCCGCCTTCATGGTCAGCAACTGCAACAACATTTACCTCTCTGGCTGGGGCGGCGCCAGTAACACGGTGCAAAGCAGTACGACAAACGGACTCCCGGTAACGGGAGATGCCTATCAAAACCAGACCGACGGGAGCGACTTCTACCTCATGGTCTTGGGGGAGGACGCTTCTACCTTGAAATACGCCACATTTTTCGGGGGTGATCAAAGCTCAGAACACGTGGATGGAGGGACCAGCCGCTTTGATGACGATGGGGTCGTGTACCAGGGCGTATGCGGAGGTTGTGGGGGGAATTCGGATTTCCCCACGACCGATTCGGCCTGGTCCGCCACCAATGAGAGCAGCAATTGCAATTATGCCGCGATCAAGTTCGATCTCAGTCAGCTCAATGCGATCATCGACCTCAAGGACCCCCCCTTCACCTGTACCCCGGATACTTTCTCTTTTGATGCAAGCGGGACCGGTGCGACGAAGTATCAGTGGGATCTGGGGGACGGCACAACCGCCACGGGGCCATCCGTGGATCATTACTACAAGGATACGGGCACCTATACGGTGACGCTCATCGTAAGCGATACCCTCACCTGTCTCCAAAAGGATACCGCTACGATGGAGGTCGGGATCTATCCCCCGATCGAACCCTATGTGGATTCCATTGATCCCATTTGCGCAGGAGATTCTGTTCAGATCAACGCCGGCAACGGCTTCAATTTCCACTGGGGCCCCGTCGAGCACCTGGACGATCCCTTTAAGGAGGACCCGGTGGCCTTTCCGGATTCGACCACCACCTTTACAGGGGTGGCCAGCGGTTGTGCGAGTGATTCCTCCCTGATCACGGATACCCTGTCGGTCACCGTGCCCGTGAACCATATCGTCTCCAGGGCCTATGGGGACACCACCGTTTGCGCGGCCGACAGCGCAACCCTCCATGCGACCGGTGAGGAACATACCTGGACACCTACGAACAGCTTGAACGACCCTTCTGCCGCTCATCCAAAAGCTGCTCCACTGGACACAACGACCTACCAGGTAACCATCATCGACAGCAACGGCTGCGAGAACAAGGATTCAGTAACGGTCAACGTACTCAACCTGGATTCCCTGAAGGCTGGGCCCGACACCCTCATCTGCAGGGGGGATACGGTGCAGCTGACCGCTACTGGTGCCAATAATTACGAATGGTCTCCAAAGACCGGGCTCGATGACCCCTATGTCAGTGACCCGCTGGCCTCTCCTTTCGATAGCACACGCTACGTGGTAAGGGATAAAGACTGCGGCATCGTTCCGGATAGCGTTTGGGTCAGGGTCCAGAGCCCTGATGCGAAAGCAGGTCCGGATACGACCGTCTGCGCGGGGGATAGCGTCCTGCTGAAAGGCTCAGGAGGGACCGCTTATACCTGGACGCCCCCAAAGGACCTGAGCCACCCTGACTCATCCACTACATGGGCTTACCCCGACAAAACTCGCGGCTATGAGCTCATTGTGGAGGATAACCTCGGCTGTACCAGCTTGGCGACTGCATTGGTGGAGACCTTCCCCAAGCCTGGCCTCGATGCCGGACCGGACCGCGAACTGGAATACGGAACGGAATTTACCCTCGATGCCAAAGGTGCTCCAGGGGATTACACGTGGAAACCAGAGGATGCCTTACCCAGTACCGAGGGGCGCCGAATTTCCCTATTCGCCAAAGAGCATCAGACCTATTTCGTCACCATGACCGATAGCAACGGATGCCGCTATACCGATAGCCTCCGGGTGCTCGTCTCCGGTGCCCTTTACGCTCCCAATGCTTTCACGCCCAATGGCGATGGGGACAACGATGTCTTCCGCATCAAAGGCGAATACCTCGAGGATTTCCACCTCTGGATCTACGACCGCTGGGGAGACCTGATATATGAAACCCGCAATATTGAGGATGCCTGGGATGGGACAAAAAATGGGGAACCCCTCAAGAGCGACGTCTATATCTGGAAAGTTCGCTACACAGAGGAGTGGAAACCCCGCATCATCAAGGAAAAGACCGGGCACGTGACACTGATCCGTTGATCCTCTCACAAAACCCGAAGGCCCCTGGAATTTTTCCTAACTCTCCTTCTCTACGAATCGCTCATCCACCTCCATCACGGTCCCACATTTATCACAGGTCCGAAGTTCCTCGGATGAATAGAATTCCTTGAACACGGGAAGAAAATCCTTTTCAATATCCTTGAGCGGAAAATACTTATCGAAAAGTTTGTTGTTGCAATTGTCGCAGTACCAGATCAACCCGTCCTTGTGATGAGGTTCCCGTACACGCTCGATGACCAAACCGATCGAGTTCTCCTTCCGAATCGGACTATGGGGAACCTTAGCTGGCAATAAGAACATTTCCCCTTCTTTGATGGGAAGGTCAACCGGCT
>CAYVSK010000058.1:0-15249 GCA_964453635.1 uncultured Weeksellaceae bacterium
ACCACTCGGCCCCCAATCCGCCCATAGATTGTCTTCCGTATTAAAACGTTGGGCCTTCAGGTTTGATTCGATGTTGTTGTTACCTCCATCGTGTTCATCATCCACATAGGTAAAAGTCAGGTCCACTTCCGGCGTATCCGTATAACCGCCCTGGGTCTCGATCATCCAGAAACGGTCAACAGCATTCGCGGAGTTGTCATTCTGTCCGTTCAAACCGGCAAAGTGAGTGACCCCGGGGGAATTCGGCAAATAGGTAGAGTTCTCCCAATCGCCATCTCTCCCGTAAGTGGAAAGGTCCAAGCCGGATCCACCGCTACCGGCCGTAGTGATATCGAAGGTAAGGGGCAGTTTATCAAGGTCACCTTCATCGGTAAAGGGGACCGTATAAGATCCACTACCGGAAGTTCCGATATTCCACCTGACTTTGTTCTCCTCGTGCTCAGAGATAATATTGCCCCCACCGTTATCGACAATGGCATTCGAATTGGCATTGTCCACGACAAGGTACACGCTGTTCTTCATGACCATGTAAGCGTCGCTGGAATTGAACACGAGCTGGGTCTGACCCAAGAGATAGGAGGGAAATGCCAGCAAGATCAGAAAAGTAGCGACCTTTTTGGTTACAACGCTCAATAAGGGGGCATCATTTAATTTCATATCCCATCCTATTTTCATACCTTCTCCATCTCGTTTAGGGTAACCTACTAACAGCCACGAAGAATTGTACCTTTAAGTTTCACCTTTTCAATGCTTTTCATTTACAAAATTACAAAACAACAAGCTCATCCCCTCAACCTCCTATGCAGGATCAAAACATTCAATGAGCCCCTTAAAGCAAAAAGTGAATATCCTTCATCTGGCAGATGGTACCAGCCTATCAGTTTTTTACACGATCCTTCGTTCCATTCAAGGACCCTACCCTTTTTCCTCATTATGTTCGCGATCTTTTCCTGTAAGGGGCAGGAAGAGCATTATTCCAAAAAGGACCAGGCCCCCTTGGCCACCTCCCCCAGCCCCTACCTCCGAATGCACGCCGACAACCCGGTCAACTGGCACACCTGGGGGGATCGGGCCCTGGACAGTGCCCGGGCCCGCAACGACCTGCTGATCGTGAGCGTCGGCTATACCGCCTGCCATTGGTGCCACGTCATGGAGAAAGAATCCTTCATGGATTCATCGGTGGCCCGCATCATGAACGAACACTACGTGCCCATCAAAGTGGACCGGGAGAATCGACCGGCCGTGGACGAGCGTTACATGAAATGGAAAAGGGTCCTCGAGCAGGTCAACGAGCAGTGGCAAAAGGACCCGGAACGGATCCGGGAGCAAGCCCGGAAGATCGAAAAGGGGATCGCTTCGATGAACCGGCCCCCGGCTTTGGAAGGGGACAGTACTTTTGTCGAGGCCGACCTGGATTCGGTCTTCGAGTCAAAATGGGCCGGAAAGCTCGACCGCGAACACGGGGGCGGTCAAGGTGCCCCGAAATTCCCCATGCCGATCCAGTACCATCACCTCATGGGCTACGCCCAGCTATCCGGCAATACCCTGGCCCGGAGAGCCGTGGAAGAAGGTCTTACAGGCATGGCCCGGGGCGGGGTCTACGACCACGTCGGTGGTGGCTTCCATCGCTACAGTACCGATGCGGAGTGGAAAGTCCCCCACTTCGAGAAAATGCTCTACGACAACGGGCAGCTCATGGAACTCTACAGCGATGCCTATCGCTGGTCAGGAAAAAAGCTCTACGAGCGGACCGTTAAACAGAGCATGGGCTTCATAGAACGGGAATTGCGGGACAGCAGCGGGGCTTTCTTCGCCTCATTAAGCGCGGTCGTAGATGGGGTCGAAGGCAAACCCTACACCTGGACACTGGATGAACTGAAAGAAGTCCTGACGGATACCGAACTTGAACAGTTCAGGGAACTTTATCCCGTATCCCGCAGCGGCAACTGGAAGGACGGACGGAACGTGCTGCACCGGCAACGGTCCATAGAAGCCGTCGCCCGCGACCTTGGGGTTCCGATCGACAGCCTCAGGACGGAGCTTGCCGGATGGATGAAAAAACTGCGGGAAGAACGCAGCAAAAGGGAGCTCCCCCAACTCGACGACAAGCGCATCACGGCCTGGAACGGCATGATGATCTCGGGACTCACAGCAGCCTATCGGGCCCTTGATGAGCCCCGGTACCTGAAAATGGCGGAAAAGTGTGCTGAACGCTTTTGGTCGGCCAGAGATGATGGCAAAGGGCTCTTCCCAAGGACCCTTGACCGGCCGGGGCGGACCGGTTACCTGGACGACCACGCCTTCATGATCAAGGCCTTCCTCGATCTGTACGAGGCCGGCTTCGATGAAAAATGGCTACTGCGGGCCGAGGACCTGACGCAAACGACCCTCGAACAATACGGGGCGGAACAGATCGCACCCTTTCTCCGTTACCAGACGCCGAGTGCCGAAGAAGTAAAGGGAAGCCCTCAACTGAAACTCACCGACGGGACCATCCCATCTCCCAACTCTACCATGGCACACCAATTGTTCCGCCTGCACCAGATGCGAAACAGGCCTGAATGGGCCAAAAGGGCCACCAGGATGCTCCGGCGGGTCAAGGAAAAGATCCCGGAACGACCGGTCCACCATTCCAATTGGGCACGTTTGATATTGCTGCAAGTACACCAGCCCTATCAAGTCGCCATTGTCGGGAAGAAAGCCAGCGCCAAAAAGGACCTGCTGGAAGCCCGTTACTTTCCGAATGTCTTCTACCTGGGGGGTGAACGGGAAGGGGAACTCGAGCTCCTGCAAAACAAGCTGGTCGAGGGGGAGACCCGCATATACGTTTGTCGGGACCGCGTGTGCAAACGGCCAGTGAAGCGGGTGGAAGAGGCGTTGGAACAATTATCCCGGGATCAATAGCCATGGGGGGAGCATCGCCGGATAAAGATCCCCTTTCTACTTTGGTGCTTCAGTTTTTCTTCGGAATTCCTGATCAAATTTCGATCCAGACCCAAAACGAACCCAAAGACCATGATCCTGATCCGATCCTTAAACTTCCTTTTTTCATATTGGTATCAACGACCAAAAGGATCGTGGGAAGTACGCCGGGGCCACGTCAAAAACACAGAATTCCTTTAGGATCCCTTCTTAGCTTTGCACTTTCCAATAAAACCCGATCCAAAAAATGGTAAGAATGGCGAGAATGCTCCTGTGCTTGACTCCGTTGCTCTTTGCAGGGCTTGTTCATGGACAGGACAATGGGGAACACACCGTGACCGGCACCATCCTGGATGCAGAAGAAGGTAAGCCCCTTCCGATGGCCACAGCCATCCTGTTGAGCGCATCGGACACCAGTTTCCTGAAAGGCAGCACCACCGATTCGAGCGGACGCTTCACCATTCGGGCCGACGAAGGGAAATACCTGCTCCGGGCCCAATACGTCGGATACCGGCCCGTGCTCAAACCCCCGTTCGAACTGAACGCCTCCTCATCACCCAAGGACTTCGGCACCATCACCCTGAAGGGGACCGGCGATACGCTCGGCGAAGTGACGGTCGAAGGGGAACGGAGCCAGATCACCATGAAAGAGGGCAAGAAGATCTTCAACGTGGGCACGGACCTCAGTTCCTCGGGCGCCAGTGCTTCGGACGTCCTAAACAACATCCCCTCGGTCTCCATGGACTTGGAAGGCAACCTAAATCTCCGCGGAAGTGACGGGGTGCGCATCCTCGTAAACGGCAAGCCCTCCAGCATGATGGGCATATCGAGCACGGAAGCGCTGCGCTACTTCCCGGCCAATAAGATCGAGAAAGTGGAAGTTATCACCAATCCCTCGGCCAAATATGAAGCCCAGGGAACCGCCGGCATCATCAATATCGTTTTGAAAGAAAGCCTCAACTGGGGCTTGAACGGCACATTTACGGTCGAGGGGGGAATCCCGAAAGACCATGGGGCCACCGTGAACATGAACTACCGGAAAAACTGGTACAACATCCGGGGTAGTGCAACGCTGGGCATGGATCGCCACCCCGGCGGAGGCTGGCGGGAACAGACCTATAACTATCCCGATACGACGTATTCTCTCAGAACGGACCGGGACCAAAGCCGGGGCGGGCTCAATTACACCCTCCAGTTGGGTTCGGATCTCTATTTCACCCCCAATGACGTGCTAAAAGTGTCCGGGGTCTACAACGTCGGGGATGAAGAGAACATCACCGATCTTTCCTTTTACAATTACGACGGGGACCGGATCCATCCCGATGACCTTACAGAAGTGAGCGAAAGGTACGAGGTCGAGGAAGAGAAGGAAGGGGATCACGAGTTGAACATGAGCTACGAAAAGACCTTCGGCCAAGAAGACCACGAATTAACGGCCGATCTCCAGTTCAGGAACAGCATTGAGATCGAGGATGCCAACCTGATCGAGACACAGGGGAGACCGGGGGAAGAAAAGGACACGACCACATACCAGAAGTCCCTGAACAGCACTGACGTCAAAGGATATATGAGCAAAGTGGACTACACCTGGCCCATCGGGGAGGAAGAAAAACTGGAGGCGGGTTTCCGAGGGGAATACCGGAAGATCACCAACGAATTCGAGGTCGAACAACGCGATTCGGAAAACGAATCCTGGGAAACCCTGGACCGCTTCTCCAACATCTTTACCTACAACGAAGAGATCTACGGGATCTATGGAATGTATAACAACAAAAAGGGCGCCTTTGGTTACCAGGGCGGGATTCGCTTTGAGTTCACCGGGATCGATACCCGACTCCGGTCAGAGGAGTTTTCCGATGAACGCAGTTACTACAACATTTTCCCGAGCCTTTCCCTGAGCTACGATCTCAGCGACACAACCTCTCTTCAGTTGAGCTATTCCCGGCGGTTGGACCGCCCCTACTTCCGGGAACTCAACCCTTACGGGTCCTTCAGCAACGACCGCAACTACCGGACCGGCAACCCTGAACTGGACCCGGAATTCACCGGGGCATACGATCTCGGGCTCATGCAATACAAGCAGAAGAGCTCCATCTACATCGGGGCCTTTTACCGACGGACGGTGAACGAGATCGAAAATGTGGACACTTTGGGCGACGATGGCGTGACCATCAGCAAGCCGTACAATTTGAGTTCCCGCGACAATTTGGGTATCGAGACCCGATACAGCCTGGATGTGAACGAATGGTGCAACCTCAGCATAAGCGGGAACTTTTTCCGCGGAAGCACCAGCGGAAGCGCCGCGGGCGAGGACCTCAACAACGCTGCCTTCACCATGGACGGACGAGCCCGGGTGGACATCGACGTCAAGGATTGGTTCGAGTTTCAGGTCAATGGAGATTACCGGGCTCCGGAACGGGAAGGACAGGACGTGGAAGAGGCCATGTACGAGATCAACGGCGGTATCCGAAAGGAACTCTTCGACGGGAAGGGCAACGTGGCTTTTAGTGCCCGTGACATCTTCAACACCGATGTTTACCGGGCCCGGACCGATGGCAGCAATTTCACGGCCCGTCGGGAGTTTCAGTGGCGAAGCGGGCCTTTCTTCTCGCTTTCCTTTACCTACCAGTTGAAGGACCGGGATGCTAAACGAGGCCAGGAAAGCGTCTTTGGCGGTAGCGATGAACGGTAATCCCCCCGTTAACGGCTTCAGGTCTTCAAAAAGAAACGAAAGATATCATCCTTGCCCTTGGTGTTCTCCCCATCCCGGTCGGTACTGAAGAACCCCTTCATCCCATTACCCTCGAAAATGATCCCGTGATCATCAGCCGGACTGTTAATGGGATACCCCATGTTCCGAGCCGGCCCCCATTCGAATCGATCCTTCCGTTTGGCCCGGAAAATATCCATACCCCCCATGGTGAGGTGTCCATCCGACGAGAAATAAAGGGTCCCGTTCTCCCGGATATAAGGGAACAATTCATCTCCGGTGCTATTGACCCCCTCACCCGCATTAACGGGATCGCTCCATTTTTCGGTCTCCGGGTCGTAGGTGATGTACCAGATATCGAAACCACCCTGGCCTCCCGGTAGGTCCGAAGCAAAGAACAACTTCCGCTCTTCATGGAAATAAGTGGGATGGGCGACGTTCACCGTATCCGGTGCACAGGGTTGTAGCAAATCCAGGACCGCCTCCTTGGTCCAGCTCTTTCCTTCCTCCTCAAAGAGGACCATATCACATCCGGCCGACCCATCACAACGGGTCAGATACAACTCATCCCGTTCGTGCGCGATCATGGCGGGGCCATCCTCTGCCGGGGTCTCGAGCTTATCGCGGTAGAGTTCGGGTCGGGACCAGTTCCCGTAGTTCGCCCGAGAGGAATAAAAGACCCCGGCGTTCCGGCATTGGGTCGGACGGACCGAGGCAAAGACCAGGCTACTGTAAAGGGTATCCGCGAAGGAGGGGCCGTAATCCCGGTACGGCGAGTTCAATGCAGTGACCGGCTCCACCTCGCAAACAGGGTCCTCGATCCACTCAAGCGCTGCTTGACAGGCTTTCTTCTCCTGTTTGGCGAGTGGGTGGGCATTTTCCTTTTTGCGGGCTTTTTCGAAGGAGCGAAAGGCTTCCTCGTATCGACCCTGTCGCTTCAGGGCCTTGCCCAACCCAAAATGAACAGAGGAACCTTCTTTACCGGCACTGCGTGCTTTCTTGTAAAGCTCCTCGGCCATTTCGTAACGACCCCGCGCCAACATCCCATCAGCGCGCTCCACAATGCCAACAGATCCACTTTTAGGTTGGGCATTGGAAAAAACGGAAAGGAAGAAAGCGATCAGGGATATGAACGGAACAAAACGCATCGTCCCATAAAGATAAAAAAGCATCGCCTTATACGAAAGGGCGTTTCAGTGTCGGAGACGCTATCCGGTTTAGGGGATAAACTGACAGAAAGTTGGGGAGATCGGGGGTCACTGGTGATCGGTCTCCAATGACTCAGCACTAAAAGTAATAACCGATGTTCATATTAAAGCGTGTGGCCCACTCAAAACCAGGTTCTCGCCCTTTATGGCCACCTCCGGCCCCATCAGCCAGGGCCTTGTTCCATACCGGCCCGAGCCAGGGATGGCTTTTTCCGTTCGCCACATATTGTCACGTTCACCCTCCCAACTCTTCACAAACGCATTGAAGCGGATCGCCCCACCGACGTCGACGTAGTCCGTGTCCTTCATGACCGCCGGGGAGGACAAAGAATCCCCCGGAACAACAAGGTCATCCTGGGCAAGGGCCGAAACAACAGGGGACAATAAGAAAAATAAGCAAAGGGGCCAATTATATCTCATTGAGGGACGGACGACTGGTTTGGAAAAAAGCGCATCAATCTTCGTTCGCCCCAAAAATAAGGGTAGCTTTGCAACTTATGCGAAAGGTCATTCTCCTATCCCTACTCCTGCCTGTTCTCTTCCTTTTTGCTTTTTGCAATGGACCAAATGGAGAAAACAAGGACAAAACGACCAGTTCCATGAGCGGGTCGGACAACAGCTCCAATCGATCGGACCACATCAGTGGCTTCGTTTATCACCGCTTTGGCAACAACAAATATCCCTCTACCAACATCTCGCTGGACCGCTTCAAAGCCCATCTAAAGCACCTTAAAAAAAAGAACTACGAGGTTCTCACGCTGGGGGAAGCCCTGTCCCGACTGGACCGATCGGGAACGCTCGAGCAAAAGACGGCGGTCTTAACAGTGGACGACGGTTATCGCTCTGTCCTGGAGAACGGGATCCCTCTAATGGAAAAGTACGGGTTTCCGGCCACGATCTTCATCAACACCGAACAGGTGGGGAACCGGAATACCATGACCTGGGCCGAATTGGCGGATCTACAAGAGCGGGGCTTTGAGATCGGGAATCATTCCCACAGCCATGCGCATTTTGTGAACAAAGCCAAAGGTGACCTCCGGGAATTCTTTCGTCAGGATTTGAAGACCGCGGACTCCCTCTTTCGGGCCAAGCTCGGCAATGTGCCCGAGACTTATGCCTACCCATACGGTGAATACAACGGTACTATGAAAGAGGTGCTGAAGGAACGGGGATACGAAGCGGCGGTTGCCCAACACTCCGGGGCCATGCACCGTGGAAGCGACCGCTACGCCCTGCCTCGTTTCCCGATGACCTCCTTTTACGGCAAGATCGAAAAATTCAAAGAGAAAGCCTCAATGCACCCGCTCCCGGTGAAAAAGGAAACCCCTTCGGACGGCATTATTTCAAGCGGGACCCCACCGGAACTCAAGCTCCGGATCGAAAAAGGGAGCATCAATCCGAGTGCGGTCCAGTGCTTCGTCGATGGACAGAAACAGTGTTCTATCGAGGTGATCCAAAAAGCCCCGAAACTGGTGATGAAATTCAAGAGCACCAAAACGCTCAGCGACCGGCGGACCCTCTATACCATTACAGCCCCTTCAAAAACTGGTGAAACCTGGCATTGGTACAGCAAGCTCTGGATCCGGCCCCAAAAACCTGAATAAAAAAGGATCAGGCGGGGGGCTCTTGCCCACTCATCAATCCTCTATTGGCCTTTAACATTCCCCGAAGAATGTTCACGTATTCCCCCCGCTTTTCGGAGTACTTGACCAATCCACCAGCAAGGGCGTAAGCGGTCGGCTCCTTTCCTTGCTCCCGCATCTGTTCCCGAATGGCGCGCAATTGTGAATAAGCGGGATGGGAATTGAGGTTTCGGATATATTCCCTCACCGAGCCGGAAACACTGGAATAAGAAGCGACCTCGTGATCCGCTCCTTCGGAACGCCGTTTCGGGACGATGCCACACCCCTTTTTGAAACACCACTGGCCAAAAAGGTTGTTTCCCTGCTTCGCAAAACGGGATCGACCCCAATTGGATTCGTTGGCCGCTTGAACCAGAGCCAGTTCAGGCGGTATGATATCGACCTTTCGTTTGAGCTTTTTCAGACCTTCTTCGGTCGTGACCCGGGCCACGGGGACCCTGTATTTTTTAGCGAGAACCTCGAGGCGTTTGCGGTCC
The DNA here is from genome assembly GCA_964453635.1 of uncultured Weeksellaceae bacterium. Lineage (GTDB taxonomy): Bacteria > Bacteroidota > Bacteroidia > Flavobacteriales_D > CAYVSK01 > CAYVSK01. The sequence goes on from CAYVSK010000058.1 coordinate 8,960, forward strand.
CTTCCCCCGATCCCATTATCCTTCTTCTTACGCTCGAGCATCCGGAGCACGAATTTTCTCTCCTTTCGGACGTCATCATTGGCTTTTTCGACAACGGGACGGAGAAAACCAAAGAACGCCTTTTTGCGTTTATCCACGCTGGAAAACTCCTTTTCCTTTGGAAAGCGGTCCGTCACCTCCTTGCCTTCTTCAGGGTCCCCATTGGCACATCCAACGAGCAGGGATGAGAGCAAGAGGGTACCCAAAAAGGTCATAAGTCGTTTTATTGAGGTACACGGGCATACTTGTTCGAACATAAGCAAACTTTTTGGTTCACCCCTATTTTGGACGATAACGAATTCCTGAATTTAGCAATATAAGCATTTATACAGGAAACTTGACCGGCCGGAGAAGTTGCTTCCCCTCTACGATCTCTGTACTTTTATCCACTCGAATCTGAACGGGCACAACATGCTTTACCAGAACCTGGAAATAGCGCCCGATGAACTCCCAGCGATCGAAGAAGTCCAGTTCAACCGGCATCCCCTTCGGTATCGGACCCTCCGGCTCATCGACCTTTTCATCGTCATGACCCTACTTGCATCAGCATGGGTCATTCCCCTCTTGAAGGACGTTCGTACGGCGATCTGGGTTGGATTGGCCATTGCCTGGGGGCTCATTTTCCTCCTTTTTCTGATCGAGGAGATCAAGGGCTTCAGGATCCGGGGATACGCCTTGCGGGAGCACGACATCACCTATCAAAAGGGGTACTTCCTGTATTCCCTGGCCACCATTCCCTTTAACCGGGTTCAGCACAGTGAAATATCCCGGGGGCCGATCGCCCGACTCTTTCGCCTGACCACCCTCCGGATCTATACGGCCGGTGGGGCCACTTCCGACCTATCGATCGGTGGGCTCGAACCGGAGGAAGCCACCCGTCTCCGGGACCATATTGCCAAATCCACGAGCGGCCATGCATGACCTGGACCTTACCCGGCCCCAACGTCAGGAGCCCGCTGCCGTGGTAGTGAATTTTTTTCAGCACCTCCGGGCTTTTGCCAATGGCCTGATCGGCCTTTTTGTTTTGGCGTTCGTGAAACCCGCCCTGATCCTTTACCTCCTTGCTGTCTTCTTTTTGGGGCTGGTCTTTGTAAGTCTTATGGCCTGGCTCCAGTACAAGCGTTTCACTTTTCACCTTGAAGAGAACGAATTGGTGGTGAAGCAAGGGGTTTTTGTGCGCGAAAGAACGACGATCCCTTTTTCCCGGATCCAATCGGTCCACCACCACCGCAACTTCATCCAGCGGATCCTCAGCCTGACCGGCGTCAAGGTCGAGACTGCAGGGGGCCAACAAAAAGAGCTCGAGATCAGTGCCCTCCAATACCGCCATGCCATTCAATTAAGAGAAGCCCTGGAAGCCGGCATGGAACAGTCTACAAAAACGGACCAAGAAGAACCCTCCGAAAGGAGAAATAGCCAGGGGGCCAGCGAAGCAAGCGGTGAGCGGTCCGCTCCGGAAAAGCGGATCCTGGTCCACCTCACCCTGAGCAAATTGTTCCTGGTCGCCCTTACCGAGAACCACTTTAAGAACGGCCTCATTGCCGTTGCGGTGATCTTCGGATACCTTTCCCAATTCCAGGAGTTCTTTTCGGAGCTTATTTACCCCTTTATCGAACCCCAGCTCCCCGATATCGGCAGCACTTTCTACCTTGCCCTGACAATCATATTGGCCTTCCTGATCGTATCGGTCCTGATATCGACCATCCGGACCCTCCTCCAGCATTACGACCTCAAGGCTTACCTCTCAGCCCGTGCCTTTCATGTCAGTTCCGGGCTCCTGAAACGGAACGAATACAGCATTCCCCTCCGGAAGATCCAATTCCTGGAATGGTACAGCAATTTCGTCCGGAAGATCCCGGGATTCGATTCGGTATTTATCCACCAGGGTGGCAGCCAAGAACAAAGAAGGCAGCAAAGCGTAGAAATACCGGGCTGCTTCACCCCTCAGAGCAACCGGGTAATGAAAACGGTTTTCCCCGAATGGGAGGAAGGCGAGGGAATCGGGACATTCTATCCCGAAACCAAGAGTTATACGAGATTCCTCCTTGCCCTTTTTTGGACGCCGGGGATCGGTTTCGCCCTCCTGAGCAGCCTGTGGATATCCTTGACGGGGATCCTGACACTCCTGGTCCTCTATATGCTCGGGACCGCGTTCTGGATCGTCAAATACGTCCGTTCCGTGCGATTGATGACGAACGGTGACCTCCTTGTCCACGACCGCGGCTGGCTTTTTCCCCGGCGGACGGTCCTCAAGGTCTACAAGATCCAGAACCTGCGGTGGCACCGGACCATATTTCAGCAATACAGGGGCACATCGAACCTTACCTTTTCTACCGCGGCCGGTGACCGAACGGTCCGCTTTCTGCCGCTTCAACTGGTTCAAGAATTCCACAACTACCTCCTTTACCGCGTGGAAACCACCCGCAAAAGCTGGATGTGAAAAAGGAAAGCCCCACCAGCAAAACAGGATAAAAGACCAAGGTTATAGGACCGATTTTCTTACTTTTGTCTGGGACCTCGATGATGGTCCATCGAGGCGCTATCAACACAGCGGTCCATTGCCCATTGATCTTCCCGCTTAACCTCATAGAGCGCCACTCAACTTACAAATACAGGATGACAGGAATGATGCGTTCCATCCTGGTCACGCTGCTCATTCCCTTTCTTACGACATGGACCGGAAGGGCCCAGGATGATACACTTGCCCGGGACACACAACAAGTTGACCCCCTTCGTCTGGGCATCGTTTCCGGTGTAGCCGCCTCCACTCTGGGCGGCACCTATCTCTACCTGCAAAACACTTGGTGGGATGGGGATAGCCGGGATTTTCATCTCGACGAGGGCAGTGACCTCAAATATGCGCTGAACCTCGATAAACTGGGCCACTTTTACGGAGGCATGATCTCAACGGACCTGTTCCATCGCGGATTGAAATGGTCCGGATTACCCGAGCGTAAAAGCTGGTGGTACGGGGCCGGCTTCGGGGTCTTCATCCAAAGCGCGATCGAGATCAAGGATGGCTTCGCCCCGTATTGGGGGTTTAGCGTGTGGGACGTGGGAGCGGGCACGGTCGGCAGCTTGTACCCGGTCGCTAAGCAACACTCCGAACTCCTTGCCACGACCGACGTAAAACTGAGTTATTTCCCGCACAACCAAGTGTATTTCGAGGAGGTGAAACCCGATGCCGATCAACATCAATGGAACGATGATTACATCAACCAGACTTATTGGCTTTCTTTCGATATCGATGAATATTTGAATGGATCAGCGGAACGCGTATGGCCCGATTTCCTACAGGTCGCAGGCGGGATCAGTGGCCACCACACGCTCGATGGAAGGGGTGGCGGTAAGAAGGAATTGTATATCGCCCTCGATTACGACCTTGTGGAATTTTTTCCGGAACACATGGAAGGATGGCGCAAAGTCGCCCACTTTCTGAACTACATCAAGTTCCCCGCCCCCGCCCTTCGCGTATCGCCGTCAACCAAAGGGCATCTCATGTTCATGTGATCCTGGACAAGCTAAAAAAGGAACGGATCATTGCCCTCTTTCCTGATCTTCTATCACTTCCTTCACCGGGACCAATTCCCCTATCGAAGGATCCTCGTACTCCACCGATGCCCCGAACTGCTCAGGTCTATAAAGTAAACCCCGCGGGACCGATCGGCTATTTCAAGGGTATAGGTGGGGTCTCCTTTGGCATGAATTGCTCCCTTTTGGATCACCCGGCCTGTTATATCCGTGATCCTGTACTTGTAATCACGGTCCTTGTCAGGCAAGACCAATTTAAAGACCCCCGTTTTTCCCGGTAAAGGTGAGGCCTTCAACACTGCGCCGGGACCCCCGGAATGTTCAGAAATTCCCGTGGATGTGATGGTCCCCCGGTTGGAACGGCTCGAATTGTAATCCTCGGCCCGGGTGGCTGTACAAGTGTCGGGCGGAAAGACCTTGATCACATAAACAATGGAATCAGGCAATGGCGAACACATCTCAAAATCTTCATAAGAGGTGGTCCCCGGAGCGATGGAATCGATCAGCTCAAAGTTCTCTCCGGTCCCGGTCGTATCGCGTAATATGACACCACCTGTCGGGGTGAACCCAACATAGGGAGACCAGAATAGCTCCACACAGAAATCGTTGTTCAGGGCCGTTGTTAGAAAGATCGTTCGATGATAGGTCCCAATGGGACTCCGGTTCCCACAGGTATCACTTTTTGCCAAAAAATACCGTGCTGAGTCCGTTTTATCGGGGTCGCTATCAGACCAAACCCCCAATGAATCAGCGGAAACCCCGGCCAATTGTGTAGGCGTACTACCGATCTCCCGGTAACAAAAGAAACTATCGACAGCAGAGTTCTCTTCATCCTCCCATACCACCACGTTGTTATCGTTGCTGTCAACGGTCACGAGACAAGGTTCAGGTGGGACCAGGTTGCCGCATTGCGTCTTTCCAAGAAAAGGAAGAAGCAAGCCGACCAGGAGGAACAATGCACTTTGTTTATAACGCATACCGTTCAATAAGTTTTTCAGACCCTTGGATTTACGAAGGTAAAGATAATAAGATGGGGTATTACAGGAATCAACAGAAGGTGCAGAAGCAATAAAAAACAAGCAAAAAGATCGCTCAGGGATAGTAATAGATCGTAACCTCTTTCTTGCCCCAATTGCGCGCAGCCTGAACATCCTTGTCGAGGTGGATGTCGATGCGTTTGCGCCAGCGATAGTGCATTTTGTCCTTGACGTAATAAGGGCCACCGAGCCCTTCGATCCACACCCGCTTGTTATGGGTAAGGCCGGAATCCAGAAGATCCCGCGAAACAGCGATCGAGCGTATATCTCCACGGAGGGTATCCCCCCAGGCCGCGATATCTCCCCGGGAGCCCGGACGCGTCTGATAAGGGAGAGAATTGTAAGCGGAAGCCGTCACCTCCATGGACTTCATGTTCTCCCCACAACTACTGAATAGAAATGCACTCGACAAAACAATTATCAAAAGGAAAGAAGGAGTGTGTTGCATAAAAACGCCTTAAAAAAGCTGCTTGAGGGAAGCTTGTTTCAACTCCCCACTTTTGGTCGTTGACGCTTCCGGTCCTTTTCTTTGAGAAGGATCTTTCTCAAGCGGATATTTTGTGGCGTCACCTCTATGTATTCGTCCTCCCCCACATATTCCAGGGACCCCTCGAGCGACAATTTGAGGGGCGGCGCTATCGATACTTTCTTGTCCGCTCCGGAGGACCGCATATTGGTCAGTTTCTTTTGTTTCGTCACATTCACGGTCAGGTCGTCCTTCCGGCTGTTCTCCCCCACGACTTGTCCCGCGTATACTTCGTCATTGGGCTCGATGAAAAACCGTCCGCGATCCTGCAATTGGTCGAGGGAATAGGCGACAACAGTCCCTTCTTCCATGGCGATCAGGGCGCCGTTCCTTTCTTCCATGATCGGTCCCTTCCAGGGTTCAAATCCCTCAAAATTCTGCTCCAGGACAGCTTCTCCGGCACTTACCGTCATGACCGGATTGGTGAGGCCGATCGCACCCCTTGCCGGGATCCGAAAGGAAAGGTCCACCCGGTCCCCTTTCTTTTCAACCCGCAGGAGTTCCCCCTTGCGCTGGGTCACGAGCTCGATCACTTTTCCCGACACATCTTCCGGCACATCGATGTAAAGAGCTTCGACCGGTTCGTGATCCTGTCCGTCGATACGCTTGGTGACCACCTGGGGCTGCCCCAATTGGAACTCGTAACCTTCGCGGCGCATGGTCTCGACCAGAATGGACAAATGGAGGATCCCCCGGCCATAAACCAGAAGTTTTTCCGGAGAATCCGTCTCTTCCACACTTAATGCCAGGTTCCGCTCGGTCTCATTGAAGAGGCGCTCACGAAGTTGTCGGGAGGTCACATATTTTCCCTCCTGCCCGTGGAACGGGGAATCGTTGATGGTAAAAATGACGCTCACAGCAGGTTCATCGATGCTCAGGGGTGTTAAAGGGGTCGGGGTCTCCGCATCGGCGACCGTATCCCCGATCTCAAAATCACCGAGCCCCATGATCGCCACGATCTCACCACATCCAACCGCTTCATTGCTTTTTTTCTTCTCCAGCCCCTCAAAAGTATAGAGCTCCTTTACACGAGCCTCCTGCTTTACCCCGTCGGAATCGACCACTGCTACCCGATCCCCGGCACAGATGCTCCCCCGATGGACCCGCCCAATGGCCAGACGTCCCGTAAAAGAGGAATGGTCCAGGGAACTGATCCG
>CAYVSK010000059.1:0-14225 GCA_964453635.1 uncultured Weeksellaceae bacterium
GGCGTGTGAAGAGCTCGAGCGTGCGGTCGAAGAGGAACGTACGGATCTCGGAATGGATATGGGTGAAGCGGATCTCCGTGCCTTTGCAGGGGTCGAGGAATTAAAGGCGAAAATGGAGACCCTTCGTAAAAGGTTGGAAAAATCAAGGGAAAGGGAAAATGAACACCGGTTCCGATACGAGAACAGCGTTCCCCGGTCGGCCATCGATCCTGCGCTCGTTCTGGGGATCCTTTCGGTGGCCCTCGGTCTGATCGGGGTGGCGATGATCGTCGGAGCCCACTATACCATCGGAGTGCTGCTCATTCTGATCGGCGGTGGTGCTTGGTATGGGAGAAAAGTGGTCAAAGCCGGGCAAGATAAGGCGACCTCCATGGAAGAAGAATGGGCCCGTGCAAAACGTGAATTGGCGGATCAACAAAAGGCATGGCGTTCGCTACTCCGTACCTATTCCTTGCCGGAGGAGCTTGACCCCGATCCTGCCCGGGAGTTGGTGGAGCGAGTGGCCAAATTGCAGGAACGGATCCGGGAAAAGGACAAAAGGATGGAAAGCGTGAAAGAAGTTCGGGAAAGGGTCCGGTCCTTTCGCAAGCGCATTGAAGCCTTGGCCGATGCCATCAGGGATGGGTCCGATCCGGATCCCGGTCCGCAGTTGGTCCGGTTTGCGAAAAAGCGCCTTGCGGAAGAAAAGGAAAAAAGGGCGGATAAGGAGTGGAAAAGAAAGGAATTGAAACGACTCGGGAAAGAGCTCAGCAAGAAAGAGGAGCAATTGGAACGCGTTCAGGATGAGGTCGGGGAAATGCTCAAAAAGGCCGGTGTGGAGGATCGCGAAGGACTCCGGGATACCATCGGGAAAAGCCGGGAAAAAAAGGAACTCCACGACAAGCGTCGGGAACACATCGCTACGATCGAGAAGGTCCACGGTGCGAAAAACGGCGAGGAGGTCCTCAAAGAGCTTCGGCAGTGGAACAAGGACGAACTTACCATGGCCCGCCAGGAACAGGAGGAGGAGCTAAATCGCCTCGAGGATCAGCGCTCCGACCTCGAGAAGAAGAAGGGTGAACTGAGCCAAGCTCTTGAAGACTTGGAAAAACGGGGTTCACCAGGGGAGACCCTGACCGAGTTGGAGCACTTGAAAACCCGGATGAACGAAGAATTCAGGGAATGGCTTTCCCTGCGCCTGGCGGGGCGCATCCTGCAGGATGTTCGCCATCGCTATGAGGAAGAGATGCAGCCCGAGGTGGTCCGGCGTACGGAAAAATATTTCGGAGAAGTAACGGGTGGGCGCTATACCCGGATCCAGGTGCCCATCGGAGAGGAGACCTTCAGGGTCCGGATAACGGATCATGCCGGTCGAACGAAAGGCGTGGAGGAACTTAGCCGGGGAACCCGGGAACAATTGTTCCTCTCTTTGCGGATGAGCTTTATAGAGCAATACGAAAAAGAGGCTGAACCCCTGCCGGTGGTCATGGATGAGGTCCTGGTGAATTTCGATGCGGAGCGGGCCCGCAAGACCGCCCGGATGATCGCGGATTTCGCAAAGAACAGGCAGGTGTTCTTATTTACCTGCCATTCCTGGATAGCCGATCTGTTTGAAGGGCCTTTACAGAAAGTGGATCTATTGGATGGATAAGGTCTTACCGTGTTGCTTGTTTGTTTTCCCCTCTGAGGACCGGGCCGTTTTCGGCTCGCTTTTTCGGACCCTTTTGAGGTCCAGGTACATGGAGTTGTCCTTCAGCCCCTTGATATGGGGTTGAACGAACCGGACGGCCTCATCGTAGAAAAGGGGGACAACAGGAGCCTCTTCGATCAAAATGCGCTCCATTTTCTTGTACAACCGGTAGCGGGCACTGTCATTCACGGTCTCCATGGCCTGGTCGTAGAGGCTATCGTAGCGAGCATTCTCGAAATGGGTATAATTGGGGCCGGCCGGAGAGAAATTCTCACTGAGGAAGAGCGCGAGAAAATTTTCAGCATCCGGGTAATCGGCGATCCAGGATTTCCGGAAGAAGGGAACACGTGACTGGGCTACATACTCGCGATGATTCGCTGCCGGAAGGACCTCCACTTCGATATCGATACCGACCTCCTCGAGGTGGTGCTGTATAAATTCGCAAAGGTCCGTATAGGAACTGGTGGTGCTCAGGGTGATCGTTGGAAGGCCCTTACCATTGGGATAACCCGCTTCCTTCAGAAGTCGCTTGGCCCGCTCGGGATCGTAGCTGTATCCTTTGATCCTGTATTCCTTGTAAGCCGGTAACCCGAAGGGAACGAAACCATTGTTAGCGGGTTGCCCGATCCCGTTCCGGAGATGCTTGACCATTTTCTCCCGGTCGATCGCAAAATTGACCGCCCGCCGAATACGTTTGTCCAAAAGGGGACTTTTTTCGTTCACCCCGTCCTTTTCTTTCATTAGCATGCCCAGGTAATCCGTCTTTAGGAACGGTTGCTTCTCCATTCGGAAATCCCCCTGATATCGGTCAGCCAATTGGCCGTCGGTGGTCAGGACCTTGTCTTTGTAACTCCCGTCGAGCCCCGAGAGAAAGTCGTAATTTCCCTTGGTGAATTCCAGAAATGCAGTTTGTTCGTCGGCCTTGAAGGTGATCGATACCGCATCGAGATAAGGCAGGCGGCGCCCTTTCTCGTCCTTTTCAAAATAATGCTCGTTCCTGGTGAGAACGAGTTTGACCCCTTCCTTCCATTGTTTGAATTTGAACGGTCCTGTTCCTACGGGATGTTCCCGGAATTCCTTTCCATAATGGGCCACGGCTTCATGGGGAATGACCGAACAGTATTTCATGGTCAAAAGCCCCAGGAACGGTGGGAAAGGCTCTTTTAAGAAGATCTTGAGCGTGGTGTCGTTCGGTGCCGTGAACCCCATGTTGTCTCCCCGTTCCCCCTGGTCCACCTTTGAAAAAATGTATTCCCCCGGAGAAGCGGTCTCTTTATCGAGGATTCTGAAAAAGCTGTGTACGAAGTCCTGAGCTACCACTTTTCGGCCTTCTCCGCCGGGAAAGACAGGGTCGTCGTGAAAGCGAACATCGTCGCGGAGGTAAAAGGTGTAAATGGTCCCGTCATCCGAGATCTTCCAATCCTTGGCAATACAAGGGACCACTTCCATGTCCTCGTTCATTGTGACCAGTCCGTTAAAGATCTGATGGACGGCCCATATGTTCTCGAGGTTACGTGCGAATGCCGGATCGAGGGAAGAAATGCCGGCAGCCTCATTGTAGCGGAAGACCGTGCGATCCGTTTTTTCTCCGTTGGGTTCGCTACCACAGGAAATAAGCATCGGGATCAAAGCCACAATGAGGAGAAAAAGGAGAAGATATCTGACCATAAGTGCTTTTTGGCCAATTTAAAATGCCAGGGAAGCAATAAAAGACCCGATCGGCGGGATTTTTCCACATAGCTTTTAACATTTCCGAAAAGCCCTGTTCTCCTCAGGCTGATTAAATTTGCTTCTGTATGCAACCTTACCGCTCCGCTGCTTTCCATACGCTCGGTTGTAAGCTGAACTTTTCAGAGACATCCACCATTGCCCGAACGCTGGAGAACAATGGTTTTGCTCGCGTGGGAATGGACGAGGACCCGGATGTCTTTGTTCTGAACACCTGTTCCGTTACGGCTCAGGCCGATAAGAAATGCCGTCAGGTCATCAAACGGATGCTGCGCAGAACCCCCGATGTAACGGTGGTGGTGACTGGCTGTTATGCGCAGTTGAAACCCAAGGAGATCGCTGAGATGCCCGGGGTCGATCTCGTTCTTGGGGCCAATGAAAAATTTGACGTGCCGGCCTTTTTGGAACGGCTCGAAAAGAAGCGAGCGGGAGATCATGGTGCGCAGGTGTATGCCGGTGCCATCAAGCATGCCCGCAGCTTCCATCCCTCCTTTTCGCACGGGGACCGGACGCGTTCTTTTCTCAAGGTCCAGGACGGATGTGACCATTGCTGCTCTTTTTGCACCATTCCTTTTGCCCGTGGAAGGAGCCGCAGTGCGACGGTGGAGGAGACGCTCAAGAGGGCCCGGGAAGTGGCTGCTACCGAAGCGCGGGAGGTCGTACTAACCGGTGTCAATATCGGTGATTTCGGAAAAGGGACCGAAGAGAACTTCCTGGACTTGATCCGAAGGCTCGAGTATGTGGAAGGCATCGATCGTTTCCGGATCTCTTCCATTGAACCCGAACTCCTCACGGATGCGATCGTGGACCATGTAGCGAGTTCCAAAAAATTCGTGCCCCATTTTCATATTCCCCTTCAGTCAGGTTCTGACGAGGTTCTTTCCTGGATGCGGAGGAAGTACGATACCGATCTTTACCGGGGGCGGGTGGAAAAAGTGCTCGATACCATGCCTCATGCTGCGATCGGGGTTGATGTGATCGTAGGGTTCCCGGGAGAGAGCGAATCTCATTTCATGGAAAGCTACGATCTTTTAAAGGACCTCGATGTGGCTTATCTTCATGCCTTCACGTATTCTGACCGCGAACGGGCAAGGGCCTCGCGTATGGCAGATAAAGTACCCATGGAGACCCGGAAAGAACGGAGCCGCATGCTTCGTATCCTCTCTGAAAAGAAAAAACAACGCTTCTATCGTGATAACATCGGGGGTCTTCGCCATGTCTTGTTCGAAGCGACGGAACACGAAGGCTATATCGAGGGATATACGGAGAACTACGTGCGGGTCCGGGTTCCCTGGGACGACTCTCTGATCGGTCAGGTCCGCCTTGTACGCCTTCAGAAAATGGGAGATGACGGGCTTGTTGACGGCATGCTCCTCCCAGATGGAACAAAGCAAAGCTCAACGGAAATCCGGGAAGCATGCCCATCATCCCCAGCCTCCGACCATTCCGTGCTTTAAAGGCCCTGAGGAGCTATTGCTGTTGGGTCATGGGCCTCTTTCTGGGGTTGCTTATCCTTCCATGCTCATCATCGCTTGGCCAAGGGGCTGAAGGATTCTGGGTGCCTGCTGATTCTCTGGACAAAAGCCGGCTCAAGGGTGTTCTCATCGGTGGGGGACTGGCTTATTCGGGCAGCATGGTGGGGTTGAACGAACTGTGGTACGCGGACTTCCCCCGTTCGAAATTCCACTTCTACGGCGACCATGACCATTGGTTACAGCTGGATAAAATGGGCCACGTCCTTTCGGGCTATCAACTGGGAAAGCTCGGGAAGGATCTCCTGACCTGGAGTGGTGTAAAGCATGAAAAGGCGGTTTTGTATGGTGGGAACCTGGGTACGCTCGTTTTGACCAGCACGGAGATGCTCGATGGCTTCAGTGCCCAATGGGGTTTTTCAAGCAGCGATGCCTTTTCCAATATAGTGGGCGCCGGCCTCTATATCGGTCAGGAAATGGGGTGGCGGGAGCAGCGGATCCGGATGAAATTCTCGACCCACTTGACCCGTTATGCCCAATACAGGCCGGATTTGTTGGGGCAAAATACCATAGAAAGATGGATGAAGGATTACAACGGTCATACCTACTGGCTCAGTGCCAATATGCATTCCCTCTTGGATGGCCATCCCGATATCGGACCGAAATGGTTGAACCTTGCTTTTGGAATGGGGGGAAGGGGCATGTTGACCGGTGACCCCGATGATCCCCTGGCGGAAAAGATAACGGGAGAACCCCCGCGTTTCGATCTTCACCGGCAGTATTACCTTTCCCTGGACCTTGATCTTACCCGGATCCCCGTCGATTCCCCCTTCCTCAATACGCTTTTCGATGCTTTGGGATTCATTAAATTCCCCGCCCCGGCTCTTGAATACAACCAAAAGAATGGAATTAGGGGACATTTCCTGTTCTTTTGATCGATTATCGGTCTTTTTCTTAGGGACTTTACGGTCCACGCTTATTCTCTGTTATCATTGTGGACAGAAAAGTCTGAAGCCATGGATAACAACGTTTTCGGCGAAACGCTCATGCCTTGTTCCCACGACCCGATGACGGGATTTTTCAGAGATGGTTGTTGCAACACGGCCCAAGAGGACATTGGGGTCCATACGGTTTGTGCCGTTGTCGATGAGGATTTCCTGGAATTCACCAAGCAACAGGGCAACGACCTGACGACCGCTCGCCCGGGCTTTAAGGGATTGAAGGCTGGTGATCGCTGGTGTCTTTGTGCCTCCCGCTGGCTCGAGGCATATGAGGCTGGTGTAGCTCCGAAGGTGGTCCTTGAGGCGACCAATGAGAAGACCCTTGAGCACATACCGATGGATACGCTCATCGCTTGTGCTTATACCACCAACGAACAGGAGGACGGCAGGTAAGAAAAAAAGACCACAAACCTGTAAGCCGGGTTCTGTTCCCCACGGAGTGGGGCGCTTGTCATTTATCTGATCGACCTACCCTTCCCGGCAACTTCCGCAGAAGTTGTGGGGCGAGCAACCCCACCTTTTAGACCGGGATCTACATGGTCTTTCAGCCCGCAAGGGTTGCCGCCGGTAACGGTCGCCCGTTCCCGGGGTGGGCTTTTACCCCACCGTTTCACCTGAGCCCCGGAAGGGGCCGTATGGTTTCTGTGGTCCTATCTGTTCCCGAAGGCTCGCGCCAACGGGACCCTTTCTTTCGAAAGGTGCGGTGCTCTGCGCTGCCCGGACTTTCCTCTCCTTACCTTTTGTGAGGAGCGACAAGCCGGTTTGTGGTCTTCTTTCTTCGAATATCGGAGAATAAAATCTTTTCAGGGGGCATCAGCCTTGTCGGTCTTCCTTCGGCTTCTCTTTCTTGTCCCAGACCTTGACCTTATCTCCCTTTTCGAGCCCTTCCTTGACCTCCACGTTGATCCCGTTGGAGATCCCGAGCTCGAGCTCCTGTTCCTGGTATTGGCCCTCGCTCGTCTTCACCTCTACATAGGGTTCTTCATTTTCCCTGAACTGAAGGAGGCTCTCCTTGATGGCCAGTACACTGTCGCGCTCGGCCAGGACAATATCAGCCGTTGCACTGTAGCCCGCCCGAACGAACTGAGCATCCTTCAACTTGAGCCGGGCCTCGATGTCGAAACGGATCGCCCCCTCTTCCTCTTTGCCCTTCGGGGCAATGTATTCGAGAACGCCATTGTAGGTCTGTCCCTGAATGGCCCCGATCTTGATGCGTAACTCCATCCCTTCGTGCAGGCGGTCGACCTCCGATTCGTCCACTTTTCCTTCGAACAACATGTCGTTGAGGTCCGCGATGGTCGCGATCGTTGTGCCTTCATTGAAGTTGTTGCTCTCGATCACGGAGTTCCCTTTCTTGACCGGCACATCGAGGACGGTCCCTGAAATGGTGCTCCTAATGAGCGTGTTGGATTCACCGGAATCCGCTTCGGCCACGCCTTCCTTGATGATCCGGAGGTTGTCCTTGGCCGCCTTGAGCTCCTCTTTGGCATTCTCATAGCGGGTCTTGATGTCCTCGAATTCCGCTTGCGCGATCACTCCTTGCTCGTGCAGCTTTTTGTTGCGTTCGAACTTTTCCTTTTGATTATCGAGATCGATCCGGGCCTTTTTCAGGCGTGACCGGGCATTGTTGAGGTTGGTCATGTCGGGCACGATCCGCACCCGGGCGATCACTTCCCCCTCCTTGACCTTCTCTCCGGGGTCTACATATAACTTGTCGATGATCCCGGAGACCTGGGGTTTGATGTCGATCTCCTGACGGGGAACGACCGACCCATTGGCCACGGTCTTTTTGACGATATCCGTCCGGAAGGGTTGCTCGGTATCGTAAGTAACGGGCTTTTCCTTCGATTTGCTGTAAAGGAAATAGATGGTCCCCCCTGCGAGGACCAGGAATACGATGAGCAGGAAAATGTTGATGATCTTTTTCATGGGTCTTTGTTTTATTCCTCTCGAATGGCGACGACCGGTTTGATACTGACGGCTCTCTGAGCCGGCAATGTCCCTGCGATGAGCCCGCCGATTACGATGATCGCCAAGGCGGTCGATCCAACACGGAGGTCGATCCCGGGGTTCATGAACATGCCGGGGTCCGTCCCGGGTTGTGATATCATGTAGTTGACCCCTTCCAGGACCGCGACCCCGGCCACCAGACCGAGGTATCCCGCAATAAAGGTCAGGACCAGGGACTCCAGAAGGACCTGGCTGATAATGGAGAAGGGCGAGGCCCCGATGGCCCGGCGGATCCCGATCTCCTTGGTACGTTCCTTTACGGTCACCAGCATGATGTTGCTCACCCCGATGACCCCTGCAAGTAGCGTGCCCCCGCCCACGATCCAGATCAGGATCCGAATGGCGGAGAATAGCCCGGTCATCCGATCGAAGCGTTCAGCAACGTTGAAGTGGCCGATCGCCCGGGGGTCATCGGGATGTATCTCGTGTCTTTCCTTGAGCAGAGAGACCACAGCCTCTTCGGCTTCCTTTGCATCGGCATCGGGCTTTGCGATAAAGCTGAACCATCCGACCGTGTTGCCTTCTCCGAACGCTTTCTGGAACGTGGTGAAGGGGATGAAGACCTTGTCGTTCTCGTTCCGTCGGCCGGAGCGGTCGGACCAGAACTGGCCGACCACGGTGAAGGCGATGCCGTTGATGCGGACCCGTTCGCCGATCGGGTCCACCCCCTTATCAAAGAGGACCTCGTAAACCCGTTTACCAATGGCACAGACCTTCCGGGCACTGTCGAGGTCGAGCTGGTTGATAAAACGGCCATGGGCCATTTTAAGGTCCTTTAATTCACGGATGGCTGGATAATCCGCCATAACACTGAAGGTTCCGGCCTCCCCATGGCGTAACACGTTGTGGCCGCCCCGGAATCCGCCCAATTGATTCCGCGGAGCGATGGTCTCGAGGCCATTCACCTTTTGCTCAATGGCCTCGATGTCCTTGGTGCTGTACTCGATCGAACGACCCGCTGAATGCCCCTTGTAGGGTTTGCTGGTGGTTTGGGACCAAACGAAGAAACTGTTCGTCGCCATCCCCCCGAAATTGTTGATGATCCCCCGTTCCAGGCCGTTGCCGGAGCCGATCATGCAGACGAGCATGAAGATCCCCCAGAAGACCCCGAGACCGGTCAGGATGGTCCGGACGGGATTCCGGCCAAGCGTTTCCATGATCTCTTTCCAGCGGTCCGTGTCGAACATTTTACTCGTCCTTGAGGGCTTCCATGGGTTTGACATTGGCCGCTTTGAGCGCGGGATAGATCCCGGCAGATATCCCTGCCACCACCAGGATGACCGTGGCGGAGACCCCGATGGTGAGATCGACCCCGGGGTTCATGAAGAACTCATTCTTCGGGGCATAGCTGTTGATGAGCTCCAGTAGCCCAACGCCGGCCACCAGACCCAGGTACCCGGATACACCAGTGATCAGAACGGCCTCCTGGAGGATGAGACCGATGATGGATCCCGGTGTGGCCCCGAGGGCCTTGCGGACTCCGATCTCCTTCGTCCGCTCCCGCACGGTGATGATCATAATGTTGCCCACGCCGACGATCCCGGCAATGATGGTGCCGATACCGATGAACCAGACGAAGGTCTGGATCCCGCTGAAAAGGCCCATCATATCGGAATAGCGTTCGAGGTTGTTGTTGATCCGTAACGCCCGGGGGTCTTCCGGGGAGAAACCGTGTTTCGCCGCCAGCATGTTCCGGATCTCCGTTTCGATCCGCTTGCTTTCCTCCACATCAACCCCTTCCATCGTGAACATGATGCGTTCGATCTCATTGTTCTTGTTGAAGACTTTCTGAGCGGTGCCAAGGGGGAGGTAGAGCTTTCGGTTCTCCCGTTCACTCCCTTCATCCGTAAAGACCCCGACCACTTTGAAAGGGATCTTGTTCACCTTGATGAAGTGGCCGGTCGGGTCCTCATCCGGGAACAATTCTTCCCGGACATCCTCGCTTATTACGGTCACTTTCCGGTCTGCCCGAATGTCGTTCTGATTAATGAAGCGGCCGGAAAGCACCGTGGTCTTCTCAATGTAGCGATAATCCGGATGAATGGCACGTATGCTGAAAGACGCGGTCTTGTCCTTGTAGCTGATCGTTTGGCCGCCCGATACCCGGAATCGGCCGGTGATCTTGTCAACTTCGTTGACGGTTCGTTTCAGCAGGTCGCGGTCGTTGTTGCGGAACTGCACTTCCCGGCCGGGTTGCAATCCCTTGAAAGGAACGCTGGTCTCGCCCGGGTACAGCCAGATGCTGTTGGTGGCGTCATCCCGGAATTGGTAACGGGCGCCCCTTTCGAGCCCCTTTCCGCTGCCCAGGAGGATGATCAGGATAAAGATCCCCCAGGCCACACTGAAGCCTGTCAGGAAGGTCCGCAGCTTGTTGCTGCGGATCGTGTGGAAGATCTCCTGCCATTTATCGAGATCGAACATCCCTTTCCTATTCTTTTTCAGGCCTTCTGCTCGGTCCCTTGGTCCACGGGCTCGGGATCCTCCTTGCCCCGGTCCAGGATCTGGCCGTCCCGGAGCCGGATGATCCGGCCGGTCATTTCCGCGATCTCTTGTTCGTGGGTAACGATCACGACCGTAATGCCGGATCCGTTGATCTCTTTCAAGAGCTCCATGACCTCATAGGAGGTCTGGGAATCGAGCGCTCCAGTGGGTTCATCGGCAAGGATGACCTTCGGTTCCGCGACCAGTGCCCGGGCAATGGCCACGCGCTGCTTTTGGCCTCCCGATAATTCATTCGGAGTGTGATGGGCCCAGTCTTTCAACCCGACCTTATCGAGGTAGGAAAGCGCTATCCGGTTCCGTTTTCCGCGCTTGACCCCTTGATAGTACAGCGGAAGGGCCACGTTCTCCTTGGCCGTTTTAAAGGACACGAGGTTGAAGGACTGAAAGACGAAGCCCAGGTATTGATTGCGATAGCGGGCGCCCTTTTTTTCCGAGAGCCCGTCGATCGGCAATTCATCCAGAAAATAGCGCCCCGTGTCGTGATCGTCCAGGATCCCGATGATGTTCAGGAGGGTCGACTTTCCCGATCCCGAGGATCCCATGATCGATACCATCTCTCCTTTCCGAATGTGGAGATCGATCCCTTTCAATACCGGGAGGGGGTTCCCCCCGATGTAGTACGATTTGCTGATCCCTTCGAGTTTGATCATGGGTCTCTTCGCTTCTCACTGCTTAATGTGAACGCACTCGAAAGTACAATGTTGAGATAGCCCCCTTTTGAAGAAATTGACGAGCGGTACCTGAGCTACTTGACCCGGCAAAAGGAAGGATATTCGATCCCGGGAAAGACCGGCCCGAAGGCTTCGATAAGGAGGGGGTTGGAACCGGAGAGATCGGATAAATGACTGATCCGGAGGGTGGGTGAACCATTGGATGGTTGATCGGAGAGGTGGTGGTGAACTTGATTCGTGGCGTATGGAGAGGACGGTCAACAGCTCGTTGCCGGAAGATACCCGGGCGGATCGTTCGGCGTCCGAATGGCCGGAAGCCTTTCTCCACCATATTTGGAAGTTCCGCTTATTCGATATGGCCGATCTTCGGACGACGGACGGAACGCCCATCGGTCTTGTTCGGGTTGGCCAGGCGCACCAGGACGCCGGACCCGATTTTTTCGATGCCCGTATCCGGATCGGAAAAGTTTTGTGGGTAGGGAATGTCGAGATCCATACCCATTCTCGTGAATGGCAGGAACATGGTCATCAGTACGATCCCGCTTACAACAATGTCGTCCTCCATGTGGTGGCTCATCACGATGCCCCGGCTTTTACCGAGAACGGGCGCCAACTGCCGGTCCTTTCCCTGCAGGGAAGGCTCCATGCCGGGGTGCTGGATCCCTTCCGCACACGGTTTCAACAGGGCCGTTGGATCCCGTGTGGGAATGGTCCGGGGAAGGTATCGGGATTGGTGCTGCGTGGTTGGCTGGACCGGCTTGCATTGGACCGGCTCGAACGGAAGATCCGCCCGATGGGAGCGGAACTTAAAAAGCTCCGGAATGACTGGGAAAGGACATTTCTTATCTTTTTGGGCAGGAATTTCGGTTTCAAGGTCAATGCGGAGCCCTTTGAGAACCTCGTTCGGGGTATTCCCTTCCGCTTTGTTCATGGGGAACGCTTGAGCCTCTTTGTGGCTGAAGCATTGTTGTTCGGGATGGCGGGTTTTTTGGAGGACCCAGAACGTTATGGAGAGAGCTACCCCCGGGAACTGGCCAGGGAGTTCGCTTTTCTACGGAAAAAGTATGAGCTCCGCCCGATGCCCGTGGAAAGGTGGAAGTTCGCCCGGTTGCGTCCGAGCAATTTCCCGACCCTGCGGATCGCCCAGTTCGCTGCTCTTTTCGGGCAAGGGGAAGTGCTCTTTTCCCGGGTTTTGTTAACAAGAGAACTTGGAGAACTTTTCTCCATTCTTGATATCGATCATGGTCCGTATTGGCAAAAGCATTTTAAATTTGGAAAGGAATCGCGAAAAGTTCCTGATAGAGTGGGCAAAAAGAGTGTCGAGAACATCGTGGTGAACACGGTCATTCCCATGCTCTATCTTTACGGGAAAATGCGGGATGATGAGGGTGTTATGCGGCGGGCATTGGATTTTTTACAGAAACTCTCACCGGAGGATAACAAAGTGATCCGGAATTGGCGGAAGGCTGGAGTGAAACCCCGAAATGCGTGGGATACCCAAGCGTTACTGGAACTCAAGCAACAATATTGCGATCGTTTTCGTTGTCTCGAATGCCATATCGGCAGTGAGCTCCTAAAGCATCCGGCAGGATGATCCAAAAGATCCTCGACATATTCCAGAAACAGGCCTTCGGGGTCTGTGAATGGTTGGGGGAGAAGCTCGGCCTGAAGATCCACAGCATCCGCCTCTTCTTTATTTATCTCTCCTTCCTGACCCTGGGGTCGCCCCTCATCATTTACCTGGTCATGGCTTTCATCCTTGAGCACAAGTACGATTTCAAATATCCCTTTTTTTGGCGGCGCAAACGTCGGACTATCTGGGATCTGTGATGACGGTTTGGCCGGAACTATATATTTTCCACAAAGATAAGTTTGTGATAACTATATAGTTCTTAAATGCACTGTTCATCAATTGCCCGCTCCGCCTCGAACTGACCTTTGATCTTCGGTCAAGCAAGGAAGCACGGTCCCTTATTCTCACTTTTCTACTTTTTTCTCACCTTCCACACCATCCATCTCCTCGACGAACAGTACGCACGGATCAAGCATCCCCCGACTTGTTATGTTCCACATTTTTTCCATTTTTGTGCCTATCTCTCAAGTCTCAGGTAAGTCAGTTAAAGCAGGCGTTACAGAAAAAAGGTCCGAGGATCATGAAATGCACGCTCAGGCTACTGCTCCCGCTCCTATTCCTTGTACAGGGTGGGGCGCTCGCTCAGTTCAGGATCGACAGCATCTCGATCGGGAACCCGACCGGCGGACTGAATGATGGAAAGGCTACGGTACACGCCTCAAAGGGTAAAAAACCCTACCATTACAAGTGGCACATCCATTCCACTCCCCTTTCTTCCGCTAGCGCAGAAGGATTGACCGAAGGGATCCAGCACAGTGTGACGGTCTGGGATGCCCGTGGCGATACCCTGGAAGAAAGCTTTATGGTCCCCACCGAGTCGATGGGGGAGGAGGTGAATTCCTTCTTTAAGCCGGCTGTGGCGACGATTGAAAGTGTCCTTTTCTGGGACCCCTTTTCGGCCATAGGAATACACGATCCGGTGATCCGGACCGATAGGTACGAAGTGACCGCTCCCCGGGCCAAGGATACCACGGTCACCACCATCAGGCTCCAAAAGTGGTTGGTGGATGAAGGGACCGAGGTCGAGCAGGGCGAAAGGATCGCCGAGGTCTTGCTCGATGGTGAAAAAGCCGATGTGATAGCCCCGGATGCCGGTGTCGTCAAACGGAATGTGAAAGAAGGGGAGCGGCTCAACAACAAGATGGGCAAGGAACAACTGCGCAAAAAGACGACCCCCCTTTGTTTCATCCAGTTCCCAGAGAAGAGAGCCCTGACCCATCCCAATGGGGATAACCGGACCACTTCCATCCCTTTTATCGTGGTCTGGCTGATCTTCGGGGCCATATTCTTCACCCTGAAGATGCGCTTCATCAACTTCCGGGGGCTGAAACACTCCCTTCACCTGGTGCAGGGTAAGTACGATGACCCCAATGCCTCAGGTACGGTATCCCACTTTCAGGCCCTTACGGCTGCTCTATCAGCCACGGTCGGGCTCGGGAATATCGCGGGCGTGGCCATTGCGATCACCATGGGAGGTCCGGGGGCCACTTTTTGGCTCGTGATCGCTGGGCTTTTCGGAATGACCAGCAAATTCTCCGG
>CAYVSK010000059.1:14261-15222 GCA_964453635.1 uncultured Weeksellaceae bacterium
AGTGCTTCCTCGGCGTGAAGTACCGCAGGATCCTCTCCAATGGAGAAACGGCGGGTGGTCCTATGTACTATCTTAAAGAAGGGTTGAGCAAAAAGCGGATCGGTGGGGTCAATTTGGGAGGCCTTGGGGTCGTCCTGGCCGGTATCTTTTCCTTTATGTGCATTTTCTCCTCCTTTGCCGGCGGCAACATGTTCCAGGCCAACCAAGCGATCGGCCAGATCGCGGGGAATTTTCCCGTATTGAGTGAGTGGCGCTTTCTGTTGGGGGTTATTCTCGCTATTCTGGTCGCGCTCGTCATCATTGGGGGGATCCGGAGCATTGTGCGGGTCACCGATAAGGTGGTGCCCATCATGGTGAGTATCTATGTGATCTTTTCTCTGATCATTATTGGCATGAATTTCTACAAGGTGGATGATGTCCTCGCGATGATCGTTTCGGATGCCTTTACGCCCTCCTCCATGAAAGGTGGATTTATTGGTATCCTGGTCGTGGGTATACGGCGCGGGGCTTTTTCCAATGAAGCCGGGGTCGGTTCCGCGGCCATTGCCCACTCGGCCGTGAAAACGGACCGCCCCATGAGTGAAGGCTTTGTCGCTATGCTGGAGCCGGCCGTCGATACGGTCATCGTCTGTACCATGACATCGCTGGTCCTGATCTTTACAGGCTTTGCGGAAGGGGCGACCGGCCTGGATGGGGCTCAGTTGACCTCAGCCGCCTTTAGCACGGTCTTCCCCTGGTTCAAGTACGTTCTCATGATCGCCATCATCCTCTTTGCCTTTTCCACGATGGTCTCTTGGTCCTACTACGGGCTGAAGGCCTGGAAGTTCCTCTTCGGGGAGACAAGGGTGGCCGACACCACCTACAAGGTGATCTTCTGCCTCTTCATCATCGTTGGGGCCTCTGCTGAGCTCGGAGCCGTGATCGATTTCTCCGATATGATGCTCCTTGGTATGGCTTTGCC
>CAYVSK010000060.1:0-9361 GCA_964453635.1 uncultured Weeksellaceae bacterium
GCAACGAGCAAAAGCTCCTCTCTTCTACCCCACCCCTTCATTCCTGGCCTGATAGGCCAATCCGTACGCTTTCATTTGTTTGACCATGTTGACCAGCCCGTTCGCCCGCGTGGGGGATAAGTGTTCCTTGAGCCCGATCCGATCGATGAAGTCCAGGTTGGCATGGGCCACTTCTGACGGGGTATGACCCGAGAGCACCTGAATGAGCAAGGCAATGATCCCTTTGGTAATGATCGCATCGCTATCGGCCGTAAACTTCAATGTGCCACCCTCCATTTCGGCCCGGAGCCACACGTTGGATTGGCACCCCTTGATCAGGTGATCATCGGTCTTGTACTGCTCATCGATCTGCGGCAGGTCGTTCCCCAATTCGATGATATACTCGTACTTGTCCTCCCAATCGTCGAACATCTGGAAATCCTCAACGATCTCTTCCTGAATGTCTTCGATGGACTGCCCCATAAGGATCCTTTTGTTCGGGATGAGGCTTTCCGATCCACCCCTTATCCCGAAATGAAGGCCTGCACCCCTTACTTCAACATGCGAATGACCTTCTTCAAGCCCTCGATCAAACGTTCCACATCCGCCTCGTTATTGTATAACGCAAAAGAAGCCCTCACTGTTCCAGTTATACCGTACCGATCCATCAGGGGTTCCGTACAGTGATGGCCCGTCCGTACCGCGATCCCCATTTTATCGAGCAAAATGCCGATATCCGACGGATGGGTCCCGTCCACAACGAAGGACAATACCGCGGCTTTCTCCCGCGCCGTCCCGATCGGCCTCACCCCTTCCAAAGCTTGCAATCCAGCCGTGGCTTCCGACAGGATTCGTTTCTCATGGGAAGCGATCCGATCGAGGCCAATATCGGCGATGTAATCGACCGTCGTACCCATGGCGATCCCCTGAGCAATGGGGGGTGTACCCGCTTCGAACTTATTGGGAAGCCCCGCGTAGGTCGTTTTCTCAAAGGTCACGGTCTCGATCATTTCTCCACCTCCCCGATAGGGGGGAATATCCTCGAGCCATTTCTCCTTCCCGTACAGGATCCCGATCCCGGTCGGTCCGAACATCTTGTGGCCGGAGAAAGCATAGAAGTCGGCGTCCAGCTCCTGTACATCCACTTCCATGTGGGGAACTGCCTGAGCCCCGTCCACCAGCACCGGAATGCCCTTGGCGTGCGCCCTTTGAATGATCTCCTTCGCCGGATTGATCGTGCCGAGGGTATTGGAAACGTGGGAAAAGGCCAGGATCCGGGTCCGGTCGTTCATCAACCCTTCGAGCTCATCGAGGAGGAGCTCGCCCCGCTCATTGATGGGGGCCACTTTAAGGTGGGCCCCTTTCTCCTCACAGATCATCTGCCAGGGCACGATATTGGAATGGTGCTCCATGGTGGTGATCAGCACCTCATCCCCTGCCTGAAGGTACTTGCGGCCAAAAGAGGAGGCCACGGCGTTGATCCCATCCGTGGTACCAGTGGTGAAGATGAGCTCCTCGCTTTTTTCCGCATTGATGAAACGGGCCACTTTCTGCCGTGCCTCTTCGTACCTTTCGGTGGCTTTCTGACTAAGTTGATGGACGCCCCGGTGAATGTTGCTGTTCTCCGCCCGATAATAATGGTCGAGGCTTTCTATGACCACTGTAGGCGTCTGGGCGGTCGCTCCATTGTCCAAATAGACGAGGGATTTGCCGTTGACCTCTTGGTGGAGGGCAGGAAAGTCCTTTCTCACCCGCTCAACATCCAGGGCTTTTTTCTCTTGTCCAGTAGTGGCCTGGGTTTCCATAGAAGAAATGCTTATTCGAAGCGGTCCGCAAGGACCTCCTCCAATTTGTTCCGGAACCCTTCGATCCGGATCTGGTCCAATACTTCCCCGGCAAAGGCACGAAGCAGGACCTTCTGGGCCTTTTCCTTGCTCAAGCCCCTCGAGCGAAGATAGAAAAGCGCCTCCTCATCGAGCTGGCCGGTCGTGGCCCCATGACTACAGCTCACATCATCCGCGTAAATCTCGAGTTCGGGTTTTGTATGGATCACGGCATCCTCACTCAGCAGGATATTGGCATTGCTCTGATAAGCATCCGTTTGCTGGGCCACGGAATCGACAAAGACCTTCCCATTGAAAACGCCCGTGGACTTTTCATCCATGATCCCCTTGTATAGCTCGTTAGAGTAGCAATTGGGAACCCGGTGATGGACAAAGGTGTGGTTGTCGGCATGTGCCTTGCCCCGCAACATGTAAAGCCCATAGAGCTCCGTGTTGGAATTCTCCTCAGTGAGCACCATGTTCAGGTCGTTGCGCAGCAATCCACCGCCGAGTGTAAAGGTGCCAATATGAAAGCGGCTATCCCGTTCCTGATGGATCTGATCGGTGGCGATCTGATAGGTCGAACCCCCTTCGTTCTGCAGCTTGTAATAGGTGAGGCCGGCGTTCTTTCCGACGAATCCCTCCGTTACGACATTGTTGAATTGTTTTTCGCCGTCGAGGGTATGAAAGGAC
The DNA here is from genome assembly GCA_964453635.1 of uncultured Weeksellaceae bacterium. Lineage (GTDB taxonomy): Bacteria > Bacteroidota > Bacteroidia > Flavobacteriales_D > CAYVSK01 > CAYVSK01. The sequence goes on from CAYVSK010000060.1 coordinate 2,496, forward strand.
TGGACCACCTGAAGTTCCGCCCCTTTTTCGGCCACCAGGACGTTTCGTTGTTGACTGGTCGCTCCATTCCCTGTTACGAGGTTGATCACGTGTATCGGCTGCTCCGGAGCTTTACCGCCTTTCACATGGACAAAGGCGCCGTCCGTCACATACGCCGCATTCAGGGCCGTGAACGGCTCGTTGCGATGATCGGCATAGACCCCGTAATGTTGATCGAGTTCGTGGGCCGCTCCATCCGGGAGGGAACTCAGGGCCGAAATGGTCACTCCGTCCACCTGAAGCGTATCCGAAAGGTCCGCTCGGAAGAAACCATTGACAAAGACAAGCTGGTAGGCCGCTGTATCTTTCAGCACGTAGGGAGTGACATCGATCTCCTTATTCAGGGGTTGATAGCTGAATTGCCCGTTAAGGATCTTTTTCACCCGGGTATATTTCCACCGTTCCCACTTGGTTGTGGGAAAGCTCAGGCTTTGCAGGGCCTCTTTTCCTTCATTGCGTACCGCCGAAACCCGATCGGTCAGCTCCGGATGATCGTAGTGCTCGAATTGGTCGAGGAACTTTTGTTCCTTCTCCTTTTCTTTATTTTCTACTGCCGCGTCCATGGGTCTTTTCGTTCAGGTCATTCTCCGAGCGTACACCATCAGGCGGGTGAATTCTCGGTCTCGTCCTTGAGCCAGTCGTAGCCCTTTTCCTCCAGTTCGAGGGCGAGGTCCTTATCGCCGGAACGGGCGACCCGACCTTCGTAGAGCACGTGCACCCGATCGGGTACGATGTACTGAAGGAGCCGGTGATAGTGGGTGACCACGATCGTGGCGGAATCCTCGGTACGCAACTGGTTAACACCGTTGGAGACGGCTTTGAGCGCGTCGATGTCCAGGCCGGAATCGGTCTCATCGAGGATCTTCAGGCGAGGTTCGAGCATGGCCATTTGGAAGACCTCGTTCCGCTTCTTCTCCCCACCGGAAAAATTCTCGTTAACGGACCGGTTCACCAATTTGGTATCCATGCCGAGACTTTTGGCCTTTTCCCGGATCTCCTTCATGAAGCTTTTCGCATCAACCGGGTCCTGACCATTGGCCTTGCGGATCTCGTTCACGGCCGTTTTCAGGAAATTGATATTGCTCACACCGGGAATCTCGACCGGGTACTGAAACGCCATGAAAACGCCCTTGTGTGCCCGTTCTTCCGGGTCCATATCGAGCAGCTCCTGGCCATCGTACTTGACCGAGCCTTCTGTTATCTCGACATTCTCCTTGCCCGCCAACGCGGCTGCCAGCGTGCTCTTACCGGATCCGTTCGGCCCCATTATGGCGTGGACTTCACCAGCATTCACATTGAGATCGACCCCTTTGAGGATCTCCTGGCCATCGATGGAGGCCTTCAATTTCTGTATCTGTAATAACATAAGCTTTCTCTCACGTTTGTTCGTTCAGCTTTATGGCGATCGCAGAGAATCTCAATAAAAGGTTCCCTGGCAAACGAAGATCACCCCACACTTCCCTCGAGGGAGATCGCCAAGAGTTTCCGAGCCTCGACAGCGAACTCCATGGGAAGTTTATCGAGGACCTCCTTACAGTATCCGTTCACGATCAGGGAAATGGCCTTTTCCTCGTCCAATCCCCGTTGATTGCAGTAGAAGATCTGATCCTCGCCGATCTTGGAGGTGGTAGCCTCGTGCTCGACCTGAGCCGAAGGATGCTCCACATCGATATAAGGGAAGGTATGGGCCCCGCATCGATTCCCCATCAACAAAGAATCACACTGGGAAAAGTTCCGCATGTTCTCGGCACTCTTCATCCCCTTCACGAGGCCCCGATAGGCGTTGTCGCTTCGCCCGGAAGAGATCCCTTTCGAGATGATGGTGCTCTTGGTGTTCTTTCCGACGTGGACCATCTTGGTGCCGGTATCGGCTTGCTGGTGGCGGCCGGTCACCGCGACCGAATAGAACTCTCCTGTGGAATTGTTCCCTTTCAGGACGCAGGAGGGATATTTCCAGGTCACCGCTGAGCCCGTTTCCACCTGGGTCCAGGAGATCTTGGAATTCTCTCCTTCACACAAGCCCCGTTTGGTAACGAAATTGTAAACGCCTCCATTGCCTTCTTTGTCGCCGGGATACCAGTTCTGGACCGTGGAATACTTGATCTCGGCATCATCCAGGGCGATCAGTTCCACCACCGCCGCATGGAGTTGATGTTCATCGCGGGTGGGGGCCGTACAGCCCTCGAGGTAACTCACGTAACTTCCTTCTTCCGCGATCACGAGGGTCCGTTCGAATTGCCCGGAATGTAACAGAAGGAACCATCCGTAAATACCGCTGAGTTCAGGGCCGCGAAGAAATTGTCGTTCTTGGGGACGACCGATCCGATGTACTTCCGGACCAACTCGGGGTAATGCTGTACAGCCTCGCTAAAGGAACAGAAGATAATGCCCTTCTCCGCCAGTTTGTCCTTGAAGGTGGTATGCACCGAGGTACTGTCCATAACCACGTCAACCGCGACCCCGGTCATTTGCTTTTGTTCCTCCAGGGGAATACCCAGTTTCTCAAAGGTCTCCTTAACCTCTGGCTCCACCTCGTCGAGGCTGTTGTACTTGGGTTTGTTCTTGGGAGCCGCGTAATAATGGATGTTCTGATAATCGGGCTTGGTATAAACATGATGCGCCCAGGTGGGTTCCGTCATGGTCAACCAGTGCCGGTAAGCCTCCAGTCTCCATTCGAGGAGCCATTCGGGCTCTTCCTTCTTGGCGGAGATCATGCGAATGATGTCCTCGTTCAGCCCCTTGGGTGCCTTATCCGTCTCGATATCGGTCGTGAAACCGTATTTGTATTCGCTCTCGGCCACGTTCTCCAGGAGCTCCTCTTCAGTGGCCTCACTTGTATTTTGAACGTCTTGTTCTTTCATGGCTTCGTTTTAAATGGGTTCTTGGAAGCGTGGGACATGCTAGCCCTTTCCTAAGAAAAGGGCTGCACGGCCGTTCCTATTCCCGGTCCCGGGTTCAGATCGCAAAACTCTCACCACACCCACAAGTGCGGTTGGCATTCGGGTTCACGAAAGAGAACCCCTTGCCGTTCAGACCCCCGGAATATTCGAGCGTGGTACCGGCCAGATAGAGGAAACTCTTTTTGTCCACCAAGATCCGGACACCGTTGTCCTCAAAGATCTTGTCATCTTCCTTCACTTCGGTGTCGAAATCCAGGTCGTACAGCAACCCGGAACAACCCCCTCCTTTGACCCCAACACGGATATGGGCCGCTTCTTCGGTATACCCTTGTTCCTGGATAAGCGACCTTACTTTATCGCGAGCCTCATCGCTTACGTTGATCATATCTCGGCGTTTTGTTTTTCAATTCCACAAGATCCTAAAATTGAATTCACTGAAAGATCGCACCCCCCTTTCACTATTTAGAATCATTCTAAACTATACGCAATAATACCAAAAATATGGTAGATGAGCAAGATTTTTTATCGGTGGTAAGGAATGGTTGAGCGAAAGAAGAGGTCGGAGAATGGGGAAATTTCCAATAACAAGCACCAAACTTCTGAAGGAAGACCGTAAGGCCCGGCGGCTTTATTTCTTCTTTCCCTCGAATTTGTGTTTGTCGGATCGGGGGTATTGGTCGTTCTCGGAATTCGGATCGGCAAGGCGACCGGACGGATCGATCTCGATGGAGGTGATCCTGGCCTGGTCCACCGGTATCGAGACCTCGTAACTGGGATAGGGCCAGGGCCAATCCGCCAATACGATGCGTTCGCCTTCCATGTTCTCCCTTTTCTTTTCTCCCCGCATCATACGGAGCGGGATATAATAGGTCCGTTCGCTTCCGTCCTTGAATTGAACCTGGACATCCAACGGCATGGGGATCTTGCCTTTCCTCTCCAGGGTAACCCGGGTCGTATCTCCCTGGTCCTCCAATTCCTCGATCGCATAATCCGTGGTTCGGGTGGTATTGAGCCAATACTGGAAATACCAATCCAGTTCAATACCGGTCACTTTTTCCATTTCGTGCTTAAAATCGACCGGTTCGGGGTGCTTGAATTTCCAGTTCCGATAATAACTACGCATTCCTTTCATGAATTCTTCCTCACCGACCACATAGCTCAATTGGTTCAGCAAGACGGCCCCTTTTGAATAGGCCGAGACCCCATAGGCCGCATTCGTATGATAAGCGTCGGCATGGACCGACATGGGCTCTTCTTTATTTGCCTCCACGATCCTGTAATAACTTTTGTAACTCCTGCGATGCGGATTCTTGCGATCCCGATCGAAAAGGTGGTCCATGACCAGGGCCGATGCAAAGGTGGTAAAGCCCTCGTCCATCCAAGGGTACATGTTCTCATTGCTGGCCAGGACCCCTTGATACCAACTGTGAATGGCCTCGTGGACGGAGACCCCGACCAGGCTCCTGAATCCTCTGTGGCCGGTGATCAGGGTGCCCATGGGGTATTCCATGCCCCCGTCACCCCCCTGAATGAAGGAATAGCTATCGTAGGGGTATTCCCCGAAATGCTCGTTCATATATTGAAAGATCTGAACGGCTTTCCCGGGTAAGCGCTCCCAATTGTCGACGAGGGTATCCCCCTGGTAAAAGAAGCGGAGCAGGGGTCCGTTCTCCACCTTTTTGGTGGTGTGACGATAATCGGGATCGGCCGCCCACATGAAATCGTGGACCTTTTCTGCCTTGAAGTGCCAGGTCAGTTTATCTCCTTCCGGCCGGTTGAGACTTTTGTCGGGATCCTCATATCCGTGCCCCACTTCCTGTGGATTCTGTAGTGTTCCCGTACCTCCGATCACGTATTCCTTGTCCATTTCGATCGTTACATCGAAATCGCCGAATACTCCGTGGAATTCCCGGGCCACGTAGGGATCCGCGTGCCAACCGTGGTGATCGTACTCAGCCAGCTTCGGGTACCACTGGCTCATTGAGAACTCGATCCCTTCCTTGTTGTCCCGACCTGAGCGACGTATCTGGAGCGGCACCTGGGCCTCGAAATCCATCTTGAAGGTGCTCTCTCCACCGGGCGGTATCGCTTGGTCGAGCTCAACCTCAAGGACCGTTCCCACCACTTCATAGGAAAGCTCTTCGCCATCCTGTTCGAGGGAGTGGACCCGTTGGTAACCGATCTCGTTCGAATCGAGGTGGGCGATCCGGTCCCTTACCCGGCTGTCAGGATCCTCGATGGTCCGGGACCGGATATCCATCATGCTGCCGGGCTGAAAGGCGTTGAAATAAAGGTGATAGAACACACGATGGAGCGTATCGGGCGAGTTATTGGTATAAACCAGGGTTTGCTCACCTTCATACTGGTGGACCTCAGCATTCATATCGATATGCATGGTGTAATCCACATGCTGTTGCTAGTAATCTTCTGAAGCAGAGATCACGGGCCCTACTGCTAAAAAGCCGAGTATCGTGGTCAGAAACGCGGTGCGCATGGAACTGGCAATTTTCATTCGACAAGCAACGAAGTTTATAAAAAACAAAAGAGCGGGCAAGCACGCTTTTAATGCCCCGCTGGTCCAGCTTTCTCTATCCGGTCGATAAGGAATTGGATCCTTTCGGATTCCAGGTAATATTCTTTGCGGGGATATGCGAGTGTCCGGACGTATCGTTGAAGGAGGGTATCCTTGTAGAAGGGTCCGGGGCCCCAGACCCTTCCGGGATCCGCGTAGCTCAGTTGAAGCCGGCTGGGTTGATCCCTTTTTCCGGCGATATGCTTCAGATCCCCCAGGATCCGTCGTTCTCTCCTCAGTTTATCCATGCCGGTCTCTCTACTGTAACCTGCGATCATGGCCTCGTTCACCAGGATATAACCCCGGAAGAAGGATTCCTTTAAATACTCCATAAAATCATCCTCAACCCGACTATACTGTTTTTCCGGATTTTCAAAACGGTCACCGTCGTAAGCATCGTTCACGTAATAGACAGCCGCGATCCGCTCCTGCACATCTTTGTATTTCGAAGGCGGGACGGTCACTCCCTGATCGTTGACCAAACGAACGGAATCCGGGTAATGGGGGTTGATCCTTGCAATAAGCGCTTCCTTTTTGAGGCGGATCCGGAGCAATCGGCCCGTCCGTGTATCCCCTTTTAAACCCAGGGCGATCGGCCAACCATGGACCCAGGCGAAACGTTTCTTACGAAAAGCGTCCTGGCTAAGGATGCGAGCGATGGGATGCTTCTCAAAGGGATCGTAGCTCAAGCCATCCTCAAAAAGGTCCAACTCCCCCTGATCCCCGTCATCGTCCAATAAAACACGGCCCGTCTCTTCGATCTCCCCGATCTGCTTTTCCGAGACCCAAGTATACAGTTCGCGCCGGTAAAAATCCCCGTTACTGACACCCCGATCAGCCAACTCGGCTTTCAGGGAACGCCCACTATCCGGGGATGAGATTAGCACCCTGTAGATCCCCTTAAAATCCCGGAGACTGGCACCCTGATTCCGACCCTCCTTATAGGGGCCATCATTAGAACCAACAAAGGGGAAAAAAGCCAAAAGAAAAAGGGGAAGAAAAGCTCGATGGATCCATGATGCATTCATTACTGGCATCTTTGCTCAGGGCCAGGGCTTCCGATCCCACCCTTTTCTACCAATAGATCGTGGAACTGGCTACCAAGCATTTGAACAGTTGGTAAATATACGAATTTCCCGTACGGGTATTTTTCGGTAAATTCAAACCCTTAAAGGCCCGATCCGGAACCGGGACGGATGCTACGATGGATCTTATTGACCGGAACATACAGGAATATGCCGAAGAAAGGACCCAGTCCGCCGGTCCCGTCCTCGAGGAACTCGAACGGGAGACCCGGGCACAGGTCCACAAACCCCAAATGCTCTCCGGTCACTTGCAGGGACGGATCCTGAGCC
>CAYVSK010000060.1:9371-15175 GCA_964453635.1 uncultured Weeksellaceae bacterium
GGTTCACCGCTACATAAAAAAAGCCGGGATGGAAGACCGTATCGACCTTCATATCGGCCGGGCTCAGGAGATCATTCCCACGATCACCGGGCCTTACGATATGGTCTTCATCGACGCGGACAAAAAGAATTACACACGCTATTTCGATCAGGTCATCGAAGAAATGGCACCGGGTGGGCTCATCATCGCAGACAACGTGCTTTGGAAAGGACAGGTGCTCAACCCTCCCTCGGAACAGGATGAGAATGCGAGGGCTCTGGATGCATACAATGAGAAGCTTCGCGGCGACGAACGGGTGGAGCAGGTCCTCTTCCCGGTAAGGGATGGGCTCAATGTGGCCAGAAAGCCCATGGAAGAGCATTAATGATCGACCTCAGGAGCGATACGGTGACCCAGCCGACCCCGGCCATGCGGGAAGCGATGATGCAGGCCCGGACGGGCGACGATGTTTTCGGCGAGGACCCAACGGTCCGGGAACTGGAAGAGAAAGCGGCGGCTCTTTTCGATATGGAGGCGGCCCTGTTCTGTCCCTCCGGCACCATGACGAACCAGATCGCCATTCGGGTGCACACGAACCCGGGTGAGGAAGTGATCACCGAACGATATGCCCATATTTACGCTTTTGAAGGGGGCGGCATCGCAGCCAATTCAGGCGCCTCGGTCCGGCTTTTGGAGGGCAATCGGGGAAGATTGGACGCGAACCAGATAGAAGGGGCCATCAATCCAGAGAACGACCATTTTCCCCGCTCCAGGCTCGTATCCCTTGAGAACACCAACGACATGGGTGGGGGGTCCGTATACGATCACTACACCATCGGTTCCATCCACGATACGGCCCGCCAAAACGGGCTAAAACTTCACCTCGACGGAGCCCGGCTCTTTAACGCCATAATAGAAGGCAGAGAGGGGCCGGAATTCTTCGGCCACCATTTCGACTCCATTTCCATCTGTCTCTCCAAAGGGCTCGGAGCACCGGTCGGGTCCGTGCTGATCGGAGACCAGGGCTTCATAAAAGAGGCCCGGCGAAAACGAAAGTTCATGGGCGGCGGCATGCGTCAGGCAGGGATCCTGGCAGGCGCCGGTATCCATGCCCTCGATCACCATGTCGAACGGCTGAAAGAGGACCACCAAAGGGCCCGGGAATTGGGAGAAGCGATCAAAAAGCTCCCCTTTATCGAGGACATTCCCCCCATTGATACCAACATTGTGGTCTTGGCATTAAAAGACGCCGTGGATCGGGATCATTATATTCAGGAACTCGAAGCGCAAGGACTTCGGGTCGTCCCCTTCGGACCGGGACGGGTGCGGATGGTCACCCATCTCGACCTCGATGACGAGATGCTCGACCAGGCCGTTTCCATTCTAAAAAGGACCGATCCGACCACCTTGTAAACACGAGGCTCGCTTTCCTTCAGACCTTTTTTCACGGCTTCGGAATAAGGGGGCACCCCATCACTGCTGAGCCTGGATCCCCAAATACGAACGGCTCCGGTCGAAAAGCCAGTAGACGAGGTAAGCGATCCCCCATCCCAAAACAGCCCCCCCGAGCACATCACCCGGGTAATGCACCCCGAGATAGATGCGGCTGTAACCGATCAGAGCCGCCCAAAGAAGAAGGAGGGAAAAGAGAACCCTTCGCTCCCTTCCCAGTACCCATCCCAGAAAAAAGGAAAGCCCGAAATGATTGGCCGCGTGCGATGAAACGAAGCCATACTGCCCCCCACAGATATGGCCGTTACAGGTCTTGCCGTACAAGTTCCCACTCGCCACGAACTCCCCGTTGCAACCTCCCACCATGTAAGTCTCCGGGCCAACAATGACATTGTAACAGGGCCTGTACCGTTCGACCGTCTCTTTGAAGAGATGAACCGATACCTGATCACAAAGGGCGATCAGCAGTGCGGTAAAGACCAGGACCAGCGCAGCCCCTTTAACTCGGTATCGCTGCCATACCAAATGAAGCAAGAAGAGGTAAACGGGCAACCAGAAATTCGTCTCGCTGAACCAGAACATGGCCTTGTCCAATAAAGACCAAGCGGGATCCCCGTTCATTAGAAGGAACAACTGACGGTCCCAGGATTCAAGTGTTTCGATCAGTTCCACAGTCACCAACATTTCAGGGGTGAGGCGCTCGCTCTAAGCCCCGGCTCCCGGTATTTTTTGCGGCCTTATATTCGAACTTGGTCCAATATAAAGCCAATTCTATTTTCAAGACCTGAAGCCTCTATATTCTTCAGGATCCCTTCATATCCCCCGCTCAATACTCAGTACTAATACCATCGGACCCCGACCCCCTAAACAAACAACGCATATATTACCGCCCGCACACCCCACCAAAGGATCCCACCAACATATACCAGTTTCACCCCGGTGCCGGCCAGAAATCCCAGAAAGGAGCCCATAGCCGCCCGAAGGGCCTTCTCTTCGTTGTTCTGCACGAGGTATTCCCCTATAAAAGCGCCAATGATAGGGCCGAGGATAATACCGGGTAGCCCCAGTAACAAGCCCGGGATCAAACCCAAACCGGCACCCCAGACCCCGGCTTTGCTACCCCCGCTCCCTTTTGCCCCAAAAATGGTCAAAAGCTGATCGAGAAGCATCACCAGAACAGCAGCAATGCCCGTCCAGATCAGGGTATTGGTAGCAATATCCCCCGCTTTCGTGAGATCGAAGCACAATAGGCCCACCCAGGCGATCAATGGACCCGGAAGCACAGGTAGCACACTTCCTGTAAAACCAATGATAACGAGGACGAAACCGAGGATGTAGAACAAGATCTCCATGGGGTTCCCGATCAAAGCATCTTCATTGGGGAGGCCGTGCTCGCTTCCCTTCTTGTTGCCCCATTGGATGCCGAGCGAGTGCCGTTCATTCTTCCGCTTTTTGATCCCGGGATCCTGAAAGCCCCCCGCTCCTGGCTACGCATTCCTTCCAGTCCGCCCGACACGCTTCCCGGATCCATTCCAGCTCCTGGGGTGGGATCAGTGGCTCCTCACTGAAACAGGACCGGGGCAGGGATCCCCCGATATACATTGCCGAATAACGGACCCCTTTTTTCAAAAGGCGAGACGTCCAGTTCACACCCGGAACTCCTTTTGCTTTTCTGTTTCTCAGGGGCAAGACCCTGTTCAAAGCCCGGACCGCTTTAAGCTGCTTTTCGTTATAGGAGCGATGTTTTCGGCTGCGGCCGATCCGGTCTTTCTCGTAAGAAACACCCATGCGTTTGGCCAAGCGGTCAAAAAATGCAATTGGATCGGCGATCAGGTCGTCGTAGAACAACACGATCGGCGAAGCTTCGAAGGTATCCTCCAACACCCGGAGCTTTCCCGAGAAATCAAGTTCGGCTTTTTTCCAGGAACCGCGGTCCGATCCAATGTCCATGAAATCCCTGAAATACCCCGGGAATCCATTCTTGACGTAGCGCCGGTATTGAGAAGCGATCCAATCGGCATGGTCGCGCAGGATGATAATGGGACGGGTCTGGGGAAAGTCCTGCGCGAAAGCCCGGACCTCTTCTTCCATTTGGCGGTCGAATTCTCTGGAGATAAGATATTTGTCGTACCCCTCCCGTTCAATGATCCGTTTGGCTTTTTTGTATTGCGTGCGTTGGATATAGCGAATACCCCGGATCTTGGGGAAAAACCGGTACTGGAGATAGGTTGAGGCCACTTTCCCGAGCCCCACATGGAAAAAGATCGCGGGTTTTTTCCCCGTTTTCGTCCTGCCTTTTTGATCCTCCATGGATCAATCCTTTTCGTTGGTATCCGCATGGAGCATTTTCCAGAGGAGTTCTTTGAGTTCCGAAAGTCCGCTTTCCTGCACAGCGGATATGAAACAATGGGGTAGGTCACCAGGGAGTTCCTGTACCAACTCTTCCCTGAGTTCTTCATCAAGAAGATCAGCCTTGGACACAGCCAATGCTCGTCTTTTATGGAGTAGTTCCGGCGAATGGGACTCCAGTTCACCCAGCAGGGTCCGGTAGGCCTTTCCGATATTATCGCTATCAACCGGGATCACGAAAAGCAGAAGCGCATTCCGTTCAATATGCCTTAAAAAGCGGGTGCCGAGCCCTTTTCCTTCATGGGCTCCCTCGATCAGGCCGGGAATGTCCGCCATCACAAATGAGTCAAATTCCCCGTAAGGCACCACGCCCAGGTTCGCCTTCAACGTTGTGAACGGATAATCCGCTATTTCGGGTTTTGCCGCACTAAGCACGGAAAGCAAGGTGGATTTACCGGCATTGGGGAAACCCACGAGCCCAACATCGGCCACCACCTTTAATTCCAGTATTTTCCACTGCTCCTGGCCAGCCTCCCCTTCCTGGGCATGGCGTGGAGCTTGTTTGTTGGCGGATTTGAAACGCTCATTTCCTTTTCCGCCTCTACCTCCGGATACCAGGACACGGGTCTCCCCATGCTCCGTGATCTCAAATTCAACATCCCCCGTATTTTCGTCCTTAGCGACCGTACCAAGGGGCACGTCCAGGTAGACATCTCGCCCATCGGCCCCGGTTTTACATCCTTTACCACCGGGGGCACCATTACCCGCGATCACGTGTTTATGGTAACGCAGATGGAGGAGTGTCCACCGATTCCGGTTACCCCGCAGGATGATATGGCCACCCCTACCCCCATCCCCACCATCCGGACCTCCTTTCACCGTGAAACGGTCCCGGTGGAAATGTACAGAACCATCGCCACCCTTTCCGGAACGGCAACAGATCCGGACATGGTCGACAAAATTGGAGACATCTTTTAATGCCGTCAAATCAAGGGATCCGCTCAGACCGTCCTACCCGCCTCAAGGGCCTTGGTGATCCGGTCGAAAATGTTCTCAATGGTCCCGATGCCGTCAATGGACCGGAATTTGTCCTGGTTTTTGTAGTATTCCTTGAGGGGAGCGGTCTTTTCCTCGTACTCCTGGATCCGCTTCCGGATGGTCTCCTCGTCCTGATCGTCCGATCGGCCGGAATCCTGACCGCGCTGAAGCAAACGACGGATCAACTCCTCTTCGTGGACTTCCAGGGCGATCAGCATGGAAATGGGGGAACCTTTCTCCTTCGTAAGCTCGTCGAGGGCCTCAGCCTGTTCCTTCGTACGGGGGAATCCGTCGAAGATAAAACCCGGGGCATCGGCATGCTCCTCAAGTTTTTTCCGGATGATGCCGATCACCAATTCATCGGGGACCAACTTGCCCTCATCCATAATGGCTTTCGCCTTCGAGCCCAGTTCGGTCTCGTTGGCGATCTCATTGCGCAAAAGATCCCCTGTAGCAAGGTGCACCAATCCGTATTGATCGATCAGCTTTTTTGCCTGTGTTCCCTTCCCGGCACCTGGAGGCCCGAAAAGGATAATATTGAGTTGTTCATTGGTCATGGGTCTCGTGCTTTTTCACTTTAAAGGAACGGATCCCGGATCATAAGAGCTGCTCATAGCATCCCCCGGATACCTTCATTCCCTGTTTTTTCGGAAAGGGTAAAGGGGGCCGGAACAGAGCAAATTTAAGGAAAGTCTGGATCATTTTACTTCCCGCATTTTTAAAACACGACACCTCCACTAAGGCCACCCCGCAGAAAAAGCTTTTCGCCGTCGAAATTGGGGGTGAACCCCGCCCTCAGAATGAAAAGGTCCTTCCGGAAGCGGACACCCAGGGTCGCGGTGGGTCGGGCGAGTAATTCCCGTCCTGACTTCAGGGACGCAAGCACACCACCCCCGGCTTCAAGGGAAAGTCCTTTTTCGGGACCGAAGACACCCTTGATCGTAAGGGGAACGATAAGCCCCCTGGAAAAAGCATAGGAAGCTCCG
>CAYVSK010000061.1:0-15053 GCA_964453635.1 uncultured Weeksellaceae bacterium
ACCTTTCCGCCGTTCTCATGAAGAAAGTGGGCGATATAATAGCCGACGTTCCCGAATCCCTGTACCGCATAGGTCTTTCCCTCTATGCCGGTCGTCAACCCGACCTTCTTGACATCCTCCGGATAGCGCAAGGCCTCCCGGATGCCGTAAAAGACGCCGAGTCCGGTCGCTTCCGTGCGGCCCCGGATACCCCCCTGACTCAAGGGTTTACCCGTAACGCAACCCATGGAGTTCAGTTCGTTCGTGCTGAAGGTCGTATAGGTATCCGACATCCAGGCCATCTCCTGGAAGCTGGTCCCGTAGTCCGGTGCCGGCACGTCGATGTTCGGCCCGATGAAGCTCTTTTTGCTAAGTTCCAGGGTATAACGGCGGGATACGCGCTCAAGCGTATCCTGGGAATAACGCCGGGGACTGAGCGCAACCCCACCTTTGGCCCCGCCGAAAGGCACATTGACCAGGGCACACTTGAAGGTCATCAACGCCGCCAGAGCCATGATCTGGTCCTGGGTCACAAATCGGCTGAAACGAACCCCCCCTTTCGTTGGTAACTTGTGGTGGCTATGCTCCACCCGGTAGCCGGTGAAGACCTGATAACGCTTCCCGACCTTAACAGGAAATTGGACCCGGATCACGCTGTTGCACTGTTGGATCTGCTGGAATATACCCGGATCACAATCTATAAAGGGTTCCGTGTGCGCGATGTAATTGATAACATCCTCATAGAGTGAGCGCTTGGGCAATGCCCCCTTTTTCACCTTGGCCATAGGAACGGCAGATTTTCCGCCAAATGTAGCAGATCTAACCAGCCCTGTTCGTAGAGGGGGAAAAGCACCTGGACCTCAATGATGAATGATCAGCGTCGGGAGGTGAGGATGGTGAACCACCTCTTTGGTAAGGCGGGGCGACACCAATTTTTCCAGCCAATCCCGCCGTTCGTGGGATACCATCGTGAGCATCCCGATCTCAGGATGATCATCGAGGTACTCCTCCAACCCTTTCAGAACTTCTTCTTCGCGGATCACTTCGAAGGAATGGGGCACATCATCCCCGAGATAATCGTTGATCCAGGAGCGTTCCCGTTTTTCTTCCGCGGAAGATTCGCCGGTCCGGTCCACGTGAACGATCTTCATGTCCGCACTCGTCGCTTTGGCCAGGGCCTTGACCTTCTCGATATGCTTTTCGGGGAGGTGGGTCAGGTCGGTGGCGAAAGCGATCGACCGAAGTTCTTTAAAGGTCCAATTTTCAGGGATCACCAGGACCGGACAATCCACATTCTTCACGACCCGGAAGGTATGACTTGCTGAGAAGAATTCACGGATCCCGGAAGCACCCCGGGTTCCCATGACCACCATGTCAATGTGGTCCCGTTTCACGATATCCCGCACGGATTTGATCGTATCACCGAGGCTGGCGATCGTCACAATGTCGAGCTCCTCCTCTTGCTCCTTTTGCACCCGGTCCTTCAACTCGTTGAGGCGTCTATCCGAAATATCTTCTTCCATGGCATAGCTCTCCACCGGTATATCGGGAAAGATGAACTCCAGCTCAAAGGCGTTCACGAAGTAGAGCCTGGCCCCCGTTAGTTTGGCCAGGTATACAGCGTATTGCAGGGCATGTTCCGTGGTCTCTGAAAAATCGGTGGGAAAAAGAATGCGTTCCATAATCGACCGCTTGGAATTAAAAGTTCTTAATTTTTTTACAAGGTCCTACCTTTTAGCACATTATCTCAGTAAACAGGACTCGGTACTCAATACTGAACCCGACAAATAAAATGAATCTCATCGATAAATAACCCTGATCAGGATCATTCCATTGGCAACCCAATGGGGTTCGTAGTTCGGATCGTCACCGAGGTCGAAGCGATCAAAGACCGTTTTGGCCACCAGATCCAGTGTAAAGGAAGAACCCGCATCGATATAGCTTCCAAGCCCCAATCCCATGGATGGTGAGATCGCGTTTCTGGGGCTTTGGTTCCGGGTCCGCCGGTCCCGACCCCGGTCCTTGATACTATAGCCCTGGCCTTCCACACGGATCCGGTTTTGCACGAGCTGAGCTCCGGCCACCCCGGAGATCAGCTCCCCATAAGGGACGATCGGTCCATCCGAAAAGGGATACTGGAAGGCCAGGTCCGCCGTAAAGCGTCGCTCTTTCCCCGAAATGGTCTGCGGTTCGGGAACCGGTTTTACCTCGTTGGGGTCATCGACCAAGAGGGTAAAGCGATCCGATAGCTTCAGGGACGTGAAAGCGATATCGGCCGTCAGCGCCATTCTTTCCTTCATCGCCCAGCGAACATGGAAACCGACCGCCGTGGCGACATCGTAGGTCATGTCCTGCGGAAGGCTCTCCCGGCCCAGCCGGAAGTCGCGATCGCCCAGCGAGCGTTCGATCCGTCGACGGACCGAGGGAATATCGATCAGTTCCTGAACGCTGTTCAGCCCTTTTCCGTTGTAGTAAGCCGCTGTGGCTCCATTGGCGAAATAGGCCCCGAGATCGATGCCAAAGGAGATCCGGGATCCGATAGAATCCCCCTCCCCTTTTGACGGCTCCCTCGCGACTCCATGCAAAGCTCCTGTAAGGGCCAGAAAAAAGAAGGCCGTGCGGATGAGGACCGATCCATGCATACCCGAAAATAGCCAGATCCGAAGACCCTGCGGAATAGACACGGATGCACGGGTATCCGGGAAAGGTCACGGGTTCCGGAAGCAGCGGATGAAATGAGCAGGGCGTGTTCCTTTCGTTTACCTGTCTATCTTTGGCCCCCATGGGACTGACCGATATCGGCCTCATTCTCGGTGTTGGACTTCTCGCCGGATTTATCAACACCCTGGCGGGGGGCGGTTCCCTCCTCACGCTGCCCGCTATGATCTTTCTGGACCTACCGCCGACCGTGGCCAACGGTACGAACCGGGTGGCCATTTTCGTGCAGAACATTTTCGGTGTGGCCGGTTTCCGCAGCAAGGGGGTTTCTGCCTATCCCTACAGCCTCTGGCTCGGGCTTTCAGCTTTGGCCGGAGCTATTCCCGGCGCTTACATCGCCGCCGATATCCGGGGTGTCCTTTTCAACAAGATCCTGGCCGTGATCATGGTGATCGCCGTGCTCTTCACGATACTCGGCCCGTCCGGCGTGAAGGAGGCACATGAACGCCTTGAAAAGCGCCATCGGGCCATTGGCATCGTGCTTTTCTTTTTCATCGCTTTTCGCTGGTGAAGACGAACAGCGCCAAGGTCCTGGTCGTTCTGATCTACACCATTGCTGCTCTGGCCGTTTTTGCCTGGATGGGCAAGGTATGGTGGCAGTACGGCGCCGTATTGGCGATCGGCAACGCCACCGGCGCCTGGGTGGCCAGCCGCTGGTCCGTCGCAAAGGGCGACCGCTGGGTAAAAGGAGTGCTGGTGGTGGCCGTTTTGATCTTCGCTGTTCGTTCATGGATGACGGGGGGTTGAGCTTGCGCAAGGACATCAGCGAACGCCAGGAAGCCGGCGTCATATCGGAGGATACCGCGGAACGGCACGAGTGATCTTACGGCCCCTGATACCCCCTCAAAAAGGGATACCCTTCGACCCGCTTTACCAACTCCCGCATCAGTTCCCGTGGCCATTTCACCTCTTTACTGGGGCGCTTCGGGCTATCGAAGAGCAAAGCAGCGGCTGCCTTTAAATGGGCTTCATCCGGGGTCAAACTTAGGCGCTCCAAAAGCGGCGTCAGCGTTTCCCGGGGATCGGCAATAAGATCCTCGAGCCGCAGGTCGATGAAGCGGTCCCCCCACCCTTCTGAACGCTGTTTTTGGACGGTATCGGCTAGGAAGAAGTAATGTTCCATACAGCGCCGCAGATCATCGGCATTTGGCTGCCGGTCCCGCTTTTCGCAATGCCGAAGGGCCATCCGCGAGATGTTGTCCATGGGATCGCGCACCACGTGCACGATATGGATCGGTACACCGAGGGCTGCATCCAGCTGATCGAGCAACCCCGGATCCCGGGCCAGGCGCCGGGTGGAATTGGCTCCCTTCTTGTCCCCGATCAGGGTTAATCGCTGGAAATCCCCCTGATATTGGCCGGGCAACTGATAATCGTACCCGGACCATTGGCGGCCTTTCTCGGCGGTCCGGAACGAGTTCCGCATCAAAAGGGCCAGAAGCCGCTCCCTTCCGAAACCGTACTGGAGGTAGCGCAGGATGTCCTGCTCGTGCGCGACAACGGCCTCGGGATGGGCATCCAGCACACTTCCCAAGAGGCTGTGACCACTTCGCGGGTAACCGAGAAAGAAGACAAAACCCTGTAGGTCCCTGAAACTTTCCCGCCACCGGCTCACCGAACGACCAGCGACCCAATAGTCACCGACGGTACCCCAGAACCTTCCAATACCCATGATCTTCGAATAGGCTTAAAAAATGCCGAGGGGACCAATTTAAGGGGCGAATTCCGATCCCGACCGTTATCGATCCCCAAAAGCTTACTAACTTTGGCCGAAGAAAAGATGGGCGCTTAGCTCAGTTGGTTTAGAGCGCTTGCCCCACAAGCAAGAGGTCCCTGGTTCGAATCCAGGAGTGCCCACTTTCATAAGCCTTACTTTTCAAGACCTCCCATTTTTCAATTCGACCCTCTGATCGTATTACCTGAACAAAGGTATTTTGACCGGGGCACTCCTCTTGTTTTGCTAAAGTGCTCTTTCCGTTATTTAAAGAGATCTTGAATGGGTGGAGCTATGGTCAGGGATCTTTTAAAAGAAAGGAGAACAAAGCGGACCCGGCTTTGTTTTGTTCAAAACCCATTTCATGCAAGATCAAAATATTCTCGTCGTAGGAGGCAGCTCCGGGATCGGCCTCGCCGTTGTACAGCGTTCCATAGAGGAAGGATCCACTGTTTATGTGGCTTCCCGAAATCCTTCTGATTCCTTGAAAGAACTCGGGGTTACGCATATTCCCGTGGATGTGACCAAGGATGACCTGAGCACTGCCTTTCAAGACCTTCCGGATACCCTGAACGGGGTGGTGTATTGTCCGGGCACCATTACCCTGAAACCCTTTAAGGGATTGAAAGAGGAAGACTGGAAAAAGGATCTTGAGGTGAATTTCATGGGTGCTGTTCGTTCTATCCAGGCGGTCCTGAAAAAGTTAAAAAAGTCCGGCAATGCTTCGGTCGTTCTCTATAGTACGGTAGCATCTCAGGTAGGAATGCCTTATCACGCTTCTATCGCCTCAGCCAAATCAGCGCTCGAAGGGCTGGGAAGGTCTTTGGCAGCGGAATTGGTCCAGGATCGGGTGCGTGTGAATGTCATAGCCCCATCATTGACCAACTCCCCCTTGGCTCAACAATTGTTATCCACCGAAGAAAAGCAAGAAGCTTCCAGAAATCGGCATCCCCTCGGTCGGTATGGAGAAACAAAGGACATTGCCGGGTTAACCCGATTTTTGTTATCCCCGGATGCCGAATGGATCACAGGCCAGGTTTTTCCTGTGGATGGGGGCATGAGCGGCGTGAGATCGGTTTAAGTGCCTTTGCACCGGTTTTGGGCTTGGCTCAAATGCTATCCCATTCGAGCCATGACCTCGGGGCTCCTCGATAGGAGCTCATCCCAAAGGGATATCCTGGTATTCCCGCAAGGCTTTACCCGACCGGGAAGAGAAACGGAGAAGGAATGGTCCGGGAGGCTCATATCCCGGCTTTCGGGCAGGGAAAACGGCCTTGAGTGGCCCTGGCCACAAAAAATAACGAAAAAAAAAGAAGGACTGGGTATATTTTTCTTATTTTCACAACATAAAGGCCTCGCAGAGGAATCTCCCACAGCCTTTTTCGCTCGGGTTTTTTGTTCTATGGGCAGAAGCTATGAACTTTTCTTATCAAAAGAACGATGATGAACCTCTTTTAAAAACGGATCGGTATGCCTAAAGGAATCGACAAGTCGGATTTGATCTTAATGGTAACAGCCATTTGTGCCCTCATTGTCTCCGAAGTGCTTTATTTCAAAGGGCATGTGGATGAGGCTATTTTTGTTGGCTTATGGGTGCCTACGATATTGGGCTTTGCCTGTCTTTTAAAGCTAATTAAATTAAAAAATTAATGGTTTATATTGTCCCCATAGCCGCTGGTATTGTTACCCTATTGTTTGCTATTGCCTTTTATTATTTCCTTCAGGAAATGAAAAAATAGATCTTATTAGCACGGTCTGATTCCAGCGTTTCGCATGGCCGATCAAAAGAAAAGCAAGCCCCGATGACCATCAAGCTCCGGGGCAAACCTGAAGAAATTGCGGTGCTTTGAAGTTCGACGAGCATCCCCCGCCGGTGGATCGCACACTCTATTATACGATGCAAACCAACGCCATCCTTTCGCTCGTTTTGAGCGCAGCTTTTATTACCATTCTCCTGATCGACCCCACGTTCTTTTGAGCCCTCAACGATCAGCAACGATCAATTTCCGCGCTAAGGTCATTTCCCCGGTCTCGACCCGGACGATATAAAGACCGGCCGGAAGCCCCCGGGTCGAAAATCGGAAGCGCTTCATGCCCCGGCCAATATCCCCTTTATAAAGGCTCCGGACGGTTCGGCCTTGCAGGTCGAGAAGGCTTAAGCTCAAGCTTTCGACACCTCCGGAGCGAAAGAGGATCTTCACTTTTTCTCCTCGAACAGGTGACGGGGCTACGCGAAGTTCCGTTCCTTGTCCGCCATCACCTTTTTCAGGACTTAGGAAGGTCGGGGTTTTATAAACCGCTTCCCAGTGAGCAAAGCCCTTTTTGGGTGTTCCATCCTTGTAATAGAGAGCAATGGCATCGAAGGCATCCTTGAACCAATCCGGTTGACCGAGGTATTGCTTGTCGAAGATGCTGTACCAAGAGGTCAACTCCGTGTTCACCCCATTCAGTGCCTTGAAAATGCTGTCCATGGTCTGCGCTTGCTCCGCTTCGCTGATGTTGGTGCTATCCCCTCCATACACCCCGAACTCATTCAGAAGGAGCGGTTTATTCGGGGCAACTTGCTGGGCTTTGGTATAATAACCCGCAGGAAGGCTATCCGGATGCGGATAAAAGCCATTCCCCGGATACATGCTGTACCCAACGCTTTCCAATTCGGGAAGTAATTGTTGCCAAACGTTCGCATGGGCGCTGTTCAGGTTTCCGGTGGAGGGGTCCACCATCCAGCGGAGGGTGAAATAACTACTGACATGCACGTTGCTGTTCATCTGATGCAAGCTGTCGGCCAAAGCCTTGAACAGGTCAACGTAAGCCCCCCATTGCCCGGGATTTTTATCGTAGAAAAGGTTCATTTCGATCCCCACGATCACGTAGGCCGGGTCCAGCGTATCAGCCAGGGCCAGGAGCTCTTCTTTCAAGGCTTTTTGGACACTGTTATCATTCAGGCTTCCTACTGTGTCTCCGTTCGGCAGTGGGTTGAGTTCTCCGACCTCTTGGGGTGATCCATGCGTAAAGTCGAAGGTCAGGACTTTATCCAACCCCCTTTCATCGGCCAGCTCGCCCCATTCCAGGGCTTCTTTATGGCCGTGCGTGAGCGGTTCTCCTGTTAAGGAACCCCAACGGACGTGGGTAAAAATGTTCATCACATCCGCGTATTGTTGGGTCCTATCGGCGGCTTCCTCCATGGCCTTCTCACTCCGATCGATCGGGGCCTGTGTGGTGAAGGCCATTGAGAAGTTCCGTGGATCGGAAAGGGGAGAAGGGACATCAGATAGAGGAGGGCCAGGCTGGGCCACCTTCGTATGCACTTCGATGTCATCGAACCAGGCGGATCCGCTATTGCCTTCAGTGATCAACATGACTTGCATGTATTCCGCTTGAGCGCTTGCGACAAAAGAATCCTGATAGGTCGTGAAGCTGGTCTGCCCAACACCTGGTTGGACGATCGTTTTACCCGCCACTCCTACACCCAGAGCAGGATCAGGGGGTAATTCGGGGTTGATGGCGGCAAGGACCACTACCGGGGGCTGTGCAAGACCCTGATGCCGGATGTCCAACTCCAAATGGACCTTTTTGTTCTTCAGATCGTAGGTGGGAAGGTGGAGGATCTGGGTGATAACGTAGCCGTCGGTGTCCGAAGGCATCATCCGAAGACTCCGGGCTCCCTGTGTGGCATAACTGCTATCGTAGGCCCAGCTTCCCGCCGAATCAGCATAGCTATACGGAGAGGAGCGGAAACCGATCCGCCAATAAGACGGCCGGGCCGTATCGGACCCCGTGGTCTCGAAGCCCGGATTGCTCACCACTTGTTGCTGGGAAAAGGCACTAAGGGAGGGGATCGCTAAGAAAAAGAGGAGCAGGTAGTGCATCCAATTTTTTTTGAAGCCAGGGAAGGACCGAATGAAACTCATGAAGTGGTCCAAGAGGCTTCCAGGTAAGCGGCTTTGATCGTGAATGAATTTTACGAACATCAAGACTGGTTATTATACATCCGTCTATCCGTCTAATGTAAAAAAACCATTGGACCTTCCTTGTTTCTTTTCAGGGGTCAATGATCATGAGAATCGCTGGGATGCTATGATCGCAAGGGTTTCGGATCAGGGGAAGCCTTCAGTCCGGTCTTTAAGGGAATGAACTTGGCCAACTTCAAGTTAAGCTCCCTTTTCGACCGCTCGATCTTGCAGCCCTTTTCCCCGCTTCCGGGTATGGATCAAAAGAGAGGGGTCACTTCAACTCCAGCTTGAGGTACTTCTTTACAGCACTCAGCGGGATGGCGAAGCCGATCCCCTCCACGTCCTCTCCTTTGAGTTTGGCATTGGTGATCCCGATCAGCTCGCCTTCTTCGTTCAGAAGGGCCCCTCCCGAATTACCGGGATTCATGCTGACATCGGTTTGGATATAGGACAGCTCGTTGAATTCCCTTTTTCCGGAAATGATCCCTTTGGTGAGGGATTGGCCGAGATCGAGATTCTTCGGGGTGCCGATGGAATAAGCTTTTTTCCCAATAGGCACATGGGACCCCTCAGCGATCCGAAGGGGGCGAAGCCCTGTCGTATCCATTTTGAGGAGGGCCAGATCGGAAACAGAGCTCCTTCGGATCACCCGGGCTTTTGACCGGGTCTGATCGTTGAAGATCACCTGAATGGTATCCTTTTGTCTAACCACATGGGCATTGGTGACGAGGTAGCCATCCGGGGACACGATACATCCACTTCCGTGCCCGATTTTCCTTTTCAGGGTAAGGACACTGGTAATATTTTTCCCTACCTTTTCTTCTCTCGATCTCACCGTCGGGATGGAAATGACATCCCATTGCTTCCGTTCTTTCTCGGCCTCCGCCATTTCATCCCGCTTCATGGTCTTTCGGACCTCTTCGTTCTGCAATACTTGGATCAAAGAGGCGTACACCCCATCAAGTAAAGCCTGTTCATTGAGCTCGGAAGGGGCCCACCCTTGAACGCTCTTCTCTTTCATCCCCTTGAGTCCTTTGAATTCCCCCGTTTTGACCGCAACCGTATCCTTGTGGAGGGTATCCAACTGGTGATTCACCAAAGACCAGGCCACGTCCATATTCACAAAATAATGGTCCGCCTGTTTGAAGTAATGAAAGACCATCTCGTTGATGGTCGGTGAGAGCTTGAGGGTATTGTAGTAATTCAGGGTCATTTCATCCGTGGATCCATCCCCGAACCGGTCAAGATCCACATACGCCTTCCGGTCCAGGATCTGATTCAGGGAATCCCCGATCGATGCACTGGCCCTGCTATTGCGATCGTCCATCTCATTTCCGTAAAAAACTTCCTTGGGATCCTTTCCCTCGACGAAATTTTTCTTTTCCTCGAAGTATTTCAGGACCGGTCTTTCCTCCGGAATGGAGAAGTGCGTCATCCCGACGATCACCTCTTTTTGGACATTTTCCGCGGGGGGTATGCGTTTATCCGGTGAATCGTAGGAATAGCGCTTCCTATAGATCCATAAGTCTTCATTGTAAGCGTCGCTTAGAAATGGAGCAGTCCCGAACATGCCCCCGAGCCCTACCAATGCAAGACTTTCAGTGACAGGCTCATCGTCGAAATTCCCAAAATCCGATGTTAGGGCCACTATACCTAAAGCGCCGATGGGAATGCCGAAATCCAGTGCAGCTATTTCCCCGATCCTCTTCTTTTCGGGAAAGATGATGTGATGCTCGCTTTTGTATCCCTTCCGCCGCAATTCAACCGAATGATCCACGTCGTCATATCGGCTTATATCCGCTTTCACCCTTCCGTATCCCAAGGATCGACCTTCGAGGATGACCTCCGTACTGTCATCCTGGGGGTCGATGTGAACCCCTTCCTGGATCCTTGACATGAAGATCACTCCACACCCCTGAAGAAGGAGCCCTATTCCGAAAATGGATGCGAGAAAAACGGATCTGGGTAAGGACATGTTCATCGCTTTCTTGTTGTAGTCGTTTAACGTCCCAATGCGGTATATTATTCGGGCAAAGATAGAGCTTGGAGCCAAACAGGGGTTCGGGGGGAGGAGTGAAAGGTAGAATGCCGCTCCAGGGGTCGGATCTTAAGGGGAAAAGGGTACATTGCCCAGCACTTTCTCCCCTTCCCCCCTATGAACTTCTACGCGAAGAGCGGATGGCATTGAGCTCTTGCAATCCGGAAAGGATCTCGAGGCCTTCATCGGGGGGGAAGACCTCCACTTTTAGTGTAGCTTTGCCGATCTTCTTCAGTTCCTTTCGCACACCGCCTTTGATAATGCCGATCTTCCCTTGTTCGGTGGTTACCCAGAGGATCAGCTCGTTGTCGGGATAATACCGGATCTTATTTTCATCCCCATTAAAAGAGCGGATGGTATTGACCCCTTTAGGGGAAAAGTGCACGTTCTTGGGTTCCAACAACTTCTCTTCTTCAGCGACGAAACGGGGCATCGGGTCCTTTTTGCCGGGAGGCGGGGCCGGTATATCCACATTATGCACCCCCATATTCCCTATTGAGAATCGACTTCGGGTTCCCATCCCTGGGCCCCCTCCCAGTCCCTGCTGAACCCGATCCTCGATGGCCCTGGTATCCCGGGCTTCTTTTTCCCGGATCCGTTCCCGTTTTTTCCGGAAAGCTTCCTTTTCTTCTTTGTACTGTTTTTTGGCAGCGGCAAAATCCTCCTCCTCGAAAACGGGCTTTACCGCCAACTCTACCTTCCGGGTCCGTCTCGTGAGTTTTAGGCGGTATCTTTCCTTTTCTTCCGCCCCCCTTTGGAGTTCCATTTGGTCCCAATTCACCTGGTAGAGCCTGGGATCGAATGCGGTCACGGAATCGATGACTTCGAAAAGGATATCCTCATAAGGGGCCAGTTCCGGGAAAGCATCCTTATCGAAAGCGATGCGGAAGGCATAACGGTCCGTATTGTGGGGTTCGGGGGATATGGGGCCCCGAGGGGATCGACCCTTTTTATCCTTTGTTTTCAAGTCCTCCTCGCCTTCCGATCGGGGATCAACAAAATCGACCTCGCCGGACCGGTTCCATTCCCCATTTTCCACATCCAATGCGTATTTCCCGAATTCATCACCCTGATCACAGACCGGAGCATCCACCCCGATCGATCTCCCTTCCTTCAGGGAAAGGGCTTCCCCGTTCTTATCCATGGCCCGCACCTCGACCATCCCCGCAGAAACCAGCCGGCCCTTTTCGCCGGGCGAATTGTTCTTCATGGGTATTCCGGCCAGGTACATTTCCAGGGGATTGTAAAAATCACGAACCCTGAGGCTCACCGGTCCCCGAACCGCTTGGCCATTCCTTATGAATGCATCAGCCGGAATGAACAGGCGCAATGAACTGGGCATTTCAACCGTATCCCCTTTTCGGGGATCGACCCTAAAGGTGCGGTAGGGAACATTCATACCCTCTAAGGGAGGATCCAGGGCCGGGCCCCTTTTTGTTGAAGAGGAATCGGTCCCTGGGAGAACATCTCCCTCATTTGAAGCCTTCGCTCCGGGTATATGCTCCACCTTCTTATCGGGAGGCCCCTTGGAAGAAGATCCGGAAGAGCCGCTCTCCTGCCCGGAGAGATAGTATCCCAGGATCATCCCGATCCCGATCAGAACAGCCCCTCCCCCTACAAGGCCTTTCCAGGAGCGGAACGGGGCGGCATTGCTGCTCACTGCCTCAGCCTTCACCTGTTCGAAGTTCTTTTTTCTTTCGATATCCCGGTCTTTGGGGGGCTCGTAGCCCATCCTGAATTTCATCTCATCCATGGTCCCTGGGTTTTTGAAGTTGATCCCTGAGTTTTTTTACCAACCGGGCTCTTTTCCGCTCCCGGTAGAACTGATTCACCTTATATTTTGCGATCCTCATCAACCAAGCCTCGAAAGGAATGCCCTTTGACCGGTATCCCTTCAAGCCGATCAAAGCTTTGATGAATACGCGTGAAGTCACTTCGTCAGCGCCATCCCCAGAAGGCATTCTCCTGTGTAGGAAGCGGTAAACGACACCGAAATGCCGTATCGGGAAAATGTTACGATCCGGTCAGAATCCCATCATTTTCCGCAATTGCCCCACGGATCCGAGCTCTTTCTCCAGGGTCCGGACAGGTAGGGCCACCACGCCATCATTTTTTTCCTCTGATGCTTTTAATTTCTCAAGATCCCCGGGGGGACAAACCCCCATATCCCCATTCCGGAGCATGACCACGATACAAGCGGAAGGGTCCTTCCCGGAGAAGCACCGGTAGGGGTCCACCCCGAATTCCCCCCTGTAATGGATGAACTCCTTGGTTTCGGGAAACACCAGGTAAATCCCTTCCACCGGGAGCCTACTGGAATCCTGATCCGTGAATTGGACCTTTCGGATCATGCTTTCCCCTTTGTCCATAAGACTCAGGTCGGTCTCCCGGTTTGAAAGGTCGAGAAGTCCCGTTCGGTTATTCGCCACCATGATAAAGCCATCCCGCTGAAGGCTTCTTTTCAATCCGGTGAAGTTGGCCATGGCATTTCGGAGGGCTTCCTCTTCATTGGCGATGACCCGGTCGTAGTACGCCAACCATTGGGTCCTGCTCATTTCTTTTTCTTTCTTGCTCAAATAATTATCCCTGAAATCCTCCCAGGCATCCTGTTTCCGTTCCGCGAGGTTTTCCTTATACCGTTCCTTTTTTTTGATGATCCGGCTATTAAAACGAGCTTTCCGGCGCTCGAGGAATCGCATGTATCGTTTGTGGAGCTTTTCATATCGCTTTCTTGCCCGACTGAGGTCTTCGGGGGCGAACTTGTAGACCGGAAGCGCAGGGATCGTATCATACCCGCCCCTGTACTTGAGGATCATATCAAAGTCCTTATCCGCCGCTCTATACCGGATCCTGAGGTCGCTATACCGCATGGTGTCGAACTTTGCCCTGAACGCTTCCTCGTTCATGGGCCCATTGTACGACCATTTCATTCTTTGGAACGCCCGGATCTCCTTATTCCTGTCCTTCAGAAAATTGCTATAGGAACCGTACGGGCTTAGTTTCACGCCCATTACATCCTTATCCCCGGGGCGCAGGTCGAAATAGATGCTTCCATCCCTGGTCGATTCGTGGAAGTAAACCCTTGTTATATAATCCCTCGTAAACCTCCTCTGCCACCTGTAGAGGTTCGCGTACGCTGTATCCCGGAACCTTTCCTCAAATAATGTGGAATCGAAACCCGGGTCCATTAAAGCACGTTTCATAACCGTAGGATACCGGAGATAAGCCATGGAGTAGGCCTCGATCTTGTCCTTGCTGACCTTGAACTCCCCGTATTCCTTTTTGGTTTTATCCGCTTTTTCCTTTCCGAACAGGGTATCCTCCGGATAGCCCTCGTCCAATTCCTTTTCTTCGACATCCGCATCCGGGAACATTTGCTTCACTTGCTCCAGCTCTTTCGGGGTGAGCTTATCCAGGCTCAGATCGCGGATATTCAGATCGCGGATCTTTTTCAGGACCGGCACGGGGTCCAGGATGTAATTCCCTTCGATGCTCAGGTCTTCAAGCCCCTTGAGTTCCTGAAGCTCTGCGGGCAGATCGGCCAGTTCGTTCCCGGTCACATCCAGCTTTTCAACCCCACTCAAGCGGCCGATGTTGGGAGGAATGGCATTGATATTATTGATGGGAAGGCTGAGGGCCTCCAGCTGATCCAACCTTGTGAGAGAGGCAATCGTGCCTTCGGCATCGAGAACGGGGTTTTCGGCAATGTATATCGCTCGCAGCTTCTCCCAATTGCCGATACTTTTGGGAAGCTGCTGGAATTCGGTGCGATGGCTTATGAACCGGTTGATGTCCCAAGACTTCAAGGTCCGGGTCAACCCGGATGGCGACATTCCCCCGCAATCATCAAAGGCGATCCCGATGGATCCGTCCGGGCCGCTAACCGGATCGGGGAAGTGATCGAATTCAATATCCCTGAAAGATAGAAAGGCGATCTTCTCCAATGCAGAAACCTTTTTGAACAGCACTTTCAATTGCTTTGTGGACAGGTTTCCCGAAGCGATCTGCAAATGGGTCAATTCGGAGAGCGCATCGATCCGATGAAGGACCTCCCCGCAATTTCCGTTCTCGCATTCAATGACAAGTTTTTTCACTTGGGTGGGCTCCCGGAGAGCTTGCTCCCCATCGCGATAAACCTTTTGGCCGGTGAGGGTCGTACACCATGGCAGCAGGAGCGTAACGATCGATGCTCGGACAATATGGGGTAAAAAAGCCTCTGTACCCATGAATAGCATTGACCTTTTCTCTGTCAACGCATGGGATGGGAAAATATTACAGGGGGTAGCCTTCAGGAAGGTTTATGAATGGACAAACTTGGAACCAAACACCCCTCACCCCTTCAAAAGACCCCTAAGCTCCTCTTCGATAGCCCGCCAATCCCTGTCCAGGTCCACGGTCTTTACGCGCACCGGGTGCCCCTGGAGGGAGAAATGCTCATCGACCCTGTGGCTCACCGCGGGGTAAAGGAGCATGCCGCGGACCGGAGTATCGGTTTTATTGTGCGTTTCCGCGTTCTTCAGGTATGCAAAGAGCTGGTAGAGGTGGTCTGAACGCACCTTGTTTTCCTCGCCCCTATGGGGTGCCTCCAGGGCGTTTTTGTAATACTTGGCATCGATGATCCAATAGCGGTCCGGGCCTTTGACGGAAATGT
>CAYVSK010000062.1:0-14989 GCA_964453635.1 uncultured Weeksellaceae bacterium
GCGGTCTTACACAACCGGGAGCCGCTTCTGCATAAGCTGAGAAACCCTGAGCGGTCTTTTCCGTAATGATATGAATGATATTGCCCGGCTTCATTACAGACCTGCGTTGTGGTTTGATAAAATTGGTGGAATGAAGGCAGCAACCCCATTGTTCGGTTTTTGCTTTGCTCGGACAGAAGTTCGGATAGGCAACGCAGAGTCCATTTCCCGGTACGCGTTCGATCAATGTCCGTGCCCTCCGCTACCTTTACGCATATGTCTCAGCAGGTAGGGGGCTCCTGAAATAACGACTCGGTCCTTTTTCGAGAGCGCTTTTTCCAAACCCTCCACTTCGACGTAGCCACGTTCACGGATGCCCCGGTGGATCCGGACCCGCTCGAAGTGTTGCTCTTCTTTGTTCCCCCCCCCTTGGGCGAGAAAGAGATAATGGGCACCCTCGAAACGGAGGACGGCTTCCTCGGGAACAACGAGGGCTTCCCTGGCGGAATCCACGTCGATCATGGCTTCCACGTAGATGCCGGGGAAAAGGGGACCGAGGGTGTCGCGGATCTCGGCGTGGACCTTGGCGGCTTTGCGTTCTTCGTCGATCGCATTCCCCAGGCCAAAGATCTCGGCCCGCATGGGCTGGGGGTTGTCCCTTCCCACCAGGTCGAAGAGGACGTGCTGACCGACGGCCACTTTGTGGAGGTCTTTCTCGTAGACCATCAGGTCGATGTGCATGTGGTGGATGTTGAGGATGCGGAACAGCTCCTCATTGGGCGCTGCATAACTTCCGAGGCTGATGTTGACCTCTGAAACGACCCCGTGGAGGGGTGACCGGATGGGGACCACGTCCTGGACATCGCCGGCATCCCTGAGACTTGCCGTATCGATCCCCATGCTCTCCAGCTTGCTGCTCTGGGTGTGTATCCGGGCGCGGACTTGCTCGTATTCTGAGCGTGCCTTTTGGAGCTCCCTGGCGGCGCCCACGCTATCGGCGTAGAGGGAGCGCTTTCTTTCGAGCTCTTGCTTCAGGTAACGCAGTTCTTCCCGGTCTTCGAGAAAGGTCTCTTGGAGCTGGACAATATCGGGATGGGATAGAACGGCCAGGACATCGCCCGCATCCACCTTTTCGCCCTGGATCACATGGACCGCTTGAACATTGCCGCCCACGGTCGGGCTTACGGCTGCCTTGTTGTCCGGGGGCAACTCCAGTTTGCCCGTGGCTTGGATGCTTTTGGCCAGGTCCATCCGCTGGGGATGCGCCGTTCGGATCGCTGCATTCCGGGCCTGTACGCTGGTCAGGTGGACCTTTGCATCCCCATCTCCGTGGTCACTCCCGGTCGTTCCCTTTCCGTGCTCGTGAGCATTGTCCTTCTTGTGGCTGTGTTCTCCGCAGGCACTTATAAAAAGAAGGGCTACGAAGAAGAGGAACCAGCTCCCTTTTCCAGGGAGGATCCCTTGTGATCGTTGCATTGTTCGTTGTCTCATGGTGCGTTCAAATATTGGATCTCGATGATGCTTCGGTTCAGATCGCGTACGGCCTTCAGATAGGCCCGCCGGATGCGGAAGGCCTGGTCCATGTAGTTGACATAGCTTACTTGATCGATCTCGCCGGCCCCGTAGCGCTTCCGGGCGCTCTCCATAAGGAGCTCGGCCTCATCCAGGCGCTCCTCGTCGAAAGAGGCCAGCCGTTCGAGGTGCTCCTGATAACGGGACCGGACCTTTTGATACCGTTTTTTCCATTCCAGCCCAAGGGCCCTTTTCCGGGCCTTTTCCCGCTCCATTTCCAACCTGGCGGTCTCCGTATTGGCCCCGGTCAAAAGGCGGTCGATGGGGATGGCCAGCCCCACCGAATACCCGTAAAAACCGCCCTGGCCCTGCACGGCCTGTTCTTTGTAGCGCATTTCCAGGGTCGGCCAATTCTCCCTTCGTTGCTCCTTCAGGGTGGCCTCCCGGGTCTCGACCGCCCGTTCCTTTCGTTTGACCACCGGGTGTTCTTCGGCGTTCCCGGGCGTTATGCCCCCGCTTTGCATGGGCTCGAGAGGCTCGATCCGGGCATTGAGGCTGTCTTCCATATAGAGTTGTGCAGCCAGCTCGGCCCGCTGGATCCGCTCGGCGCTTTGGGCTTCCCGGACCTTCATTTTCGTCTGCCGTACCTTGGCCTTTAGAGAAGTCCTCTCCAGTCGCCCGATTTCACCGGTGCGGAATTGGGCTTTGGCTGCTTTCAGGACATCCCGGTGAATCCTTTCGGTCCTTTTCCACAGATCGTGAATGGCAATGCGGTAAGCGAGTTCGTTGTAAGTCAGGCGTACCGCTCGTTCGATCCTTGCTTTCTGAAGATCCAGCTCGGCCTTCGCGGCCTTTTTCTTCGCTTCGTG
Source organism: uncultured Weeksellaceae bacterium (assembly GCA_964453635.1). Taxonomy (GTDB): domain Bacteria; phylum Bacteroidota; class Bacteroidia; order Flavobacteriales_D; family CAYVSK01; genus CAYVSK01. The sequence goes on from CAYVSK010000062.1 coordinate 2,361, forward strand.
GAATTCGGCTCGGGCTTTCATGGTGAAAGGGAAGGGGATGCTTTGGCTTACCCCGATTTGGTCCCGGATCCCTTCACCTTGCTCACGGTCCCATTCCGACCGCCCATGGTAGACCCGGGTCGGGCCGATGTGATAAGCCCCCTTTTTGGCGGCCTCGTTCTTCCTGACCCCGAGTTTAGCCGCCTCTATGCTTGGATGAGCGGATAGGGCGGAATCCACGGCTTCCTCGGGGGAAAGGGTGGGAGCTTTCTGGGCCTGACCCAGGACCGGGAGCCCGATCAGCAAGAGGAGCATGCCGGTGACCGTATGGTTTTGGGGGACTTTACCACGCCCTTCTTCCCCTCCTTTTTGGAAGAGAGAATAGAGGATCGGTAGAATGATCAGGGTGAGCAGGGTGGAGGTAAGCAGGCCGCCGACGACCACGGTGGCCAGGGGGCGTTGCACTTCCGCACCCGGAGAGGTGGATACGGCCATTGGTAGAAAACCCAAAATATCGGTCAGCGCTGTAAGGAGAACGGGACGGAGGCGAAGGCGGCTCCCTTCGATCACGCGTGCTTTGAGGCTTCCACTCTGTTCGCGCAGTTCCTCGAAGAAGCTGATCAGGACCATCCCGTTCAAGACAGCGATCCCGAAGAGGGCGATGAAGCCGATGCCCGCCGGTATGCTGAAAGGCATCCCCCGCAGCCAAAGGGTAAAGATCCCGCCGGTCACGGCCAGGGGGATCGCGCTGAGGACCATCAAGACCAATCGGCTGGAATTCAGTGAGATGTATAGGAGTAAGAAGATCAGGATGAGGGCGATCGGGACCAGCCAGTACAAATGATTCCGGGCCTTTTGGAGCTGCTTGAAATCCCCGCTGTATTCGACCCGGTAACCCGGTGGAAGCGGCAGGTTCTGATCCAATTTTGCCTGGATATCCTGCACGACGGATTCCACATCCCGGTTTAGGGTGTTCACGGAAATGGTGGTCCGGCGTTGGGTGTTCTCACGGGAGATCCGTGCAACACCCGTCTCGTGTTCGATCCGGGCGAGTTCTTTGAGGGGGACCTGGCCTCCCCCGGGAATGCGGATGCGCAGTTCTTTCATGTCCTCGAGTTTGGAACGTTCATCTTTTTCAGCGCGGACCACCAGGTCGAAGCGCTTCATCCCTTCGTAGACCGTGCCGGCCTTGGCACCGGAAAAGGCGGCTTTAAAGCTCTGGTTCACTTCATCAATGGTCAGCCCGTACTCGGCGAGCTTGTTGCGGTTCGGTCGCATGACGATCCGCGGCGACCCGAGGGTCTTTTCCACCTTAACGCTGGAGACCCCTTTTACGCTTTGGACCTGCTCACCGGCTCGCTCCCCCAGCTCCGCGAGCCTTTCGAGGTCCGAGCCGTAAAGCTTGATGGCGATGTCAGCGTTCGCACCCGAAAGGAATTGACTGAAGAGCATCTCGATCGGCTGGCTGAAGCGGATGTCGATGCCGGGAATGACGCTCATCTCCTCGCGCATCGCGGTCAGCAGTTCTGCCTTGGTAGAGGCGCTCTCCCACTCACTTTTGGGTTTGATATTCACCATCATGTCCGACATTTCCAGGGACATGGGATCGGTGGGGACCTCTGCGGCACCGATCCGGGTGGTTACGCCGGTCACCTCCGGGAATTCTTCCATGAGGATACGTTCCAGGCGGGTAGTGGTCTTTTTGGTCTGCTCCAGAGAGGTGCCCGGTGGGAGGATCGGGTGTACGAATTCCCCGCCGAGACGGTCGAAGAGGAAAATGGACAGGCCAAAGAGGAGGATCGCCCCGGTCAGGACCTTACCCCGATTTTCGAGCGCGATCCGAAGGGAAGGGTGATAGAGGCGGTCGATCCTGCGCATGATCTTGCTCGGCCCTTGTAAGGCCTCCTGGCCGCCGGCCCTTCGATAAAGAAAGGCACTGGCTGCGGGTACGAAGGTGAAACAAAGGACCATGGCCCCCAGCAGGGCAAATATGAAGGTCGTTGCCATCGGCACGAACATTTTCCCTTCGACACCTGTGAGCGTAAGGATGGGGATGAAGACGATCAGGATGATCAACTGGCCGAAGAAAGCCGTCCGCATCATCCGGGAGGCCGAGGCCGAAGTGATCTCGTCCACGGCATTCCGCCTTTCTACTCCCGTTAATTGACCGAGGCGCTCGTTGGCGGAGGCGATGCGGTATACCACATACTCCACGATGATCACAGCCCCGTCCACGATGATCCCGAAATCGATGGCCCCGAGGGAGACCAGGTTCACGGTCACCCCGAAAAGCTCCATCATGCCAAAGGCAAAGAGCAGGGAAAGGGGGATCACAAGGGCGACGATGGAACCGGAGCGCCAGCTTCCAAGCAGGAAGACCAAAACGAAGATCACGATGATGGCCCCGAGAGAAAGGTTTTCCCAGATGGTGCTCGTGGTCCGGTCGATCAGTCCACTGCGGTCGTAGTAGGGGACGATCCGTACGCCTTCGGGGAGGCTTTTGCGGACTTCATCGACCCGGGCTTTCACCCGCTCGATGACGTCGATCGAGCTCTCTCCTTTGAGCATCATGATCTGACCCGTTACGGCCTCTCCCTTTCCGTTGTGGGTCACGGCCCCCAGACGAAGTGCATGCCCGTTCCGGACCGTTGCCACATCGCCGATCCGGATGGGATTCCCCTCCACTTTCTTGACGAGGGTCTGCCGGATGTCATCGTGGGAAGCGATCAGGCCTTCGCCCCGGATGAAAAAAGCCCGTTCCTGCTTTTCAATATAGGCCCCGCCGGTATTCGCATTGTTCGCTTTCAGGGCATCGTAGACATCCATGATGGTGAGGCCCTTGCTCATTAAGCGTTCCGGGTCCACTGCCACTTCGTACTGTTTGAGGTAACCGCCCCAACTGTTGATCTCGACCACCCCGTCGATCCCGGTAAGCTGTCGCCGGATCAGCCAGTCCTGGATCGTGCGGAGCTCCATGGGCGAATAACTGCTGTCGCTTTCGGGGTCGTTCTCCACGGTGTACTGATAGATCTCCCCGAGACCGGACATGATGGGTGCCATCTCGGGCTTGCCGACGCCTTCCGGGATCCTTTCCGCTGCTGCGGCCAGGCGCTCCTTGATCAGTTGCCGGGGGAGGAAGGTCCCCATGTCGGGTTCGAAAACGACGGTTACCACCGAGAGTCCGTATTTCGATACCGAGCGGATCTCCTTTACGCCCGGGATATTGGCCATTTCGAGTTCGACGGGGTGCGTGATCAAGCGTTCCACGTCCTCCGTGGCCAGGTTCTCGGAAACGGTGATCACGCGGACCTGCTCGTTGGAGATGTCGGGAATGGTGTTGACCGAGAGCTGGGAGAGGGAATAGATCCCCCAGCCTGCCAATAAGGCGGTAATGGCGAATGCGGCGAACTTTTGCCGCACAAAGAAGTTGATGATGCGGTCGATCATGGGCTTGAAAGCAAGATGATGGAAAAATGGATGGTCCGTTCCGCTTCCGGAGGCTTACAGGACCGGTCGAATGTAGGGGAAGTTCGGTCCGGCGAAAGTGAGCTTTGTCATCCCCTTATGCTTCCAGGCGTGGGGGGTCGGGTTCCCGATGGAGGGGTTCCTCGGGGAAATATTCCCGTTCAGAGGGGCATAAAAAGCCGATTTGTTCCCCCTGGCTCAAAGGGGAATCCTGGTAAAGAAGCATCGTGCTATGGGTGCAGGAGCAACTACAGAACGGGTCGCAATGTTCTGTTGCGCTGCTTTGCGTATCATCCGCTTTGACCGTGACTTCTGCACGGTCTGATCCATGCCCGTTCGCCTGACCAAGTGCAACGACATTCGTGCAGGGCAAGAGCGTGCAGAAAAAGAACCACGCGGCCAGGATCTGGATAAGGAAGCGCATAACGTGCTTGCAAAAGTAGTAAAAAGGGGTCTGGATTCGCGGTATTGGACGATCAATTTTGTAGGGTCGGGGCTACCATAAAGAATCTCTTATCTTCGGGAAAGATGAGGCGCCTCTCCTTTGAGCGGCACGCTTATGTGGGGCATTTCACGATCGAAATGCCCCAAGGGTTCCGTGTTTAAGGTTTGAGGCGCGGGTGAAAGGGGCCTCCGATTTTTTAAGATACGAGGCACCCAGGCGACCGTCACGAAATACCCTAATGCTCGAGATCCTGGATAAGCAGATCCAGCATGACGGTACACGACCTCTTTTTTTGAGGAGAGAACCGGCAAAGAACCGGTGGCTTACCTAAGAACCCTCAAAGGGTTCCCGCACAGGGTCTTTACTGCCCCTGTCCCAGGGAGAATCCTTTCTCCCCGTCAAAGGAATAGAGGTTTTCCGTCTTGATGGATTCGATGCCCGCTTCCGCCGCATTGGAGAGGAGCTCAATGATCCTTTCGTGGGCGACTGCGGAATCGTTGGGGCTCATAAAGCGACATCGCCAGTGGTCCGTACAAAAGGTCTCCCAAAAACCTTCCGGCCATACTTTGATGCCCCGGTTGGTGATCATGTTGAGCGGGATATCCGCCGGAGCGATCTTTTGGAGTTCCGCAGCCAGGGCATCGGGGTCTTTACCCTTCCAATCCACGAAGAGGTCAACCCCCAAGAGAATCTTTTCCTTGGGCTCGGCTCTTTCGTATTGGTGCAGTTTGATCTTTTTGTCGGAGGAATAAGAAACGGGCCGTAGTTTCTCTGGTCGTTTGCCGAGCCGCTCGATGATCGCTTGTGCAAAACCCGCTGTTCCTACGCGTGCAGAGCTTTTTTCCGGATCGTGGATATCCGGTGTATGGATGCCTTCTTCAATGGTCCTGAGCCAAGCGTTCTGGATCTTTTCAGCAGCCTCGTCCTGATCGATGTGGACCAGCATCATGATGGCGGCGTTCAGGAGCCCGGAGGGGTTGGCGATGTCCTGCCCAGCGATGGTCGGGGCGGATCCGTGAATGGCCTCGAACATGGCGCATTCCTCGCCGATATTGGCGGTGCCCGATAAACCAACGGATCCTGCGATCTGGGCCGTGATGTCGGAGACGATATCCCCGTAAAGGTTGGTGGTGACGATCACATCGAAACGCTCAGGGGTATCGGCGACTTGGGCCGCCCCGATGTCGACGATCCAGTGATCGCACTCGATGTCCGGATAATGCCGGGCGATCTCGTCGAAGATCCGATGGAACATCCCATCGGTCTGCTTCATGATGTTGTCCTTGGTGAAGCAGGAGACCTTTTTTCGACCGGTTTTCTTCGCGTACTCGAAAGCATAGCTGATCAGCCTTTCGCAACCCGGCCTGCTGGTCAGTTTCAGGCACTGGGCCACCTCCTGGGTCTGTTGATGCTCGATACCGGCGTAAAGGTCCTCTTCATTCTCGCGGATCACGACCAGGTCGAGTTCGGGATGTCTGGTCTCTACAAAAGGGCTAAGACTTTTGCAGGGACGAACGTTGGCGAAGAGGTTCAGGAATTTTCGGATAGAGACGTTGAGGCTTTTGTATCCGCCCCCTTGTGGGGTGGTTATCGGAGCCTTCAGGAAGATCTTGTTCTTCCTGATCGTATCCCAGGCTTCCGGTGTGATCCCCGCCGTGTATCCGGATTCGTATACCTTACGTCCGACGCCGATCTCGTCCGTGACCAATTCCGTTCCGGCAGCTTCGAGTATGGACAGTGTGGCGTCCATGATCTCCGGGCCGATACCGTCTCCCTTTGCGACCGTGATCCGCTCCATTGGGGGTAGCTTTTATTTTGGCCGCCTAAATTAACAGCCAATGCCCTTTTCCGGACATTTCAGGTATGGTTATTTCTCCTTAGATGGATCAAGGGACTGGCTTTAAACGTATTGTTTTATAACGGACTCCAATTCGTCCGCTTGGGCGACCCCTGATCGCTGCCATTTGATCTCCCCATCCTTGAAGATCATCAAGGTCGGGACACCTTTGACCCCATAGGCCTGCGCTGCTTTCTGGTTCTTGTCCACATCCACTTTCACGACCTTTGCCTGGTCTCCCATTTTGCTGGAGACTTCTTTGAGGATGGGGGGCATCATTTGGCAGGGTCCACACCAGTCGGCATAGAAATCGACGAGGACCGGTTTTTCTGAATTGATGAGCTTTTGAAAATCAGCCATTTTGAATCGATATTTTGGGTTTTTTGCGCGTTTTTTTGGTTAGGGCCGCTCCTTAGTGGGGCAACCTGTGGCGCAGATGGCCATATACATAGGTGCCCAGCACTGCGCTCAAAAGCGGTACCAGGATCACGATGTGACCGCTCCCCACGAGCGCATAAAGGGGGCCCGGACAAGCACCTGTCAGAGCCCATCCGAGGCCGAAGATGATCCCTCCGCCAAGTTGAGCCTTCGGCATAAAAGGTTTTGGCTCGGGATCGATCGTTTCGCCGTCTACCGATCGAATGTTGAAGTGCCGGATGATCCAGAGTGACAAAGCCCCGACGACAACGGCCGATCCGATCACGCCATACATGTGGAAGGCTTGGAAGCGGAACATTTCCTGGATCCTGAACCAGGAGATCACTTCGGTCTTCACAAGAATGAACCCGAAGATGGTGCCAGCAATAAGGTATTTCAATAGCTTCATTTTTTTGGTCTTTTTTTGTTAAAGGGTGATTGCGTAACAATATGAGCGCTTTTTACGGATCGTCCTTCTTTTGCGGGAGCGCTCTGACAGCATCAAAAGCTTACAGGGGGTTTTTTAAATGATCAGGGGCAGGATCAGATGGGTGACGGTCAGTCCTCCGATGAAGAAACCGATCACGGCTGTGAGCGACCCCTTGCTGAATTGGGACAACCCCATGATCCCGTGGCCGGATGTACAACCGCCTGCGTAGCGGGCACCGAAACCCACCAGGAATCCGCCGAGCACCATGATGAGCCATCCCTCAAGGGAGGTGAGGGCTTCCCAACGAAAAATGTCGAGGGGAATAAGCGTGGAAAAATCCTCCACTCCGATGCTTTTCAAAGCCTGGGTGGTCTGATCACTGATCTTCACGGGGTTGGGGTTTCTTAACCAATAACCCCCGATCACTCCGCCAATGAGGATCCCCGCCACAAAGACCAGGTTCCAGAGGTGGGCCTTCCAGTCGTATCGGAAAAAATCCGAGCCAGAGGGCAGGCAGGAGGCACAGACGTGTTTCATCGAGGTCGAGACCCCGAATTTCTTGTTCCCCATGATCAAGAGAAGGGGGACCATCAAACCGATCAAGGGGCCGCCCACGTACCAAGGCCAGGGTTCCAGTAGGAATGCTTTCATCACTTTCTTCTTTTTGAAAGGTCGGGGGCAGGGGTTTTGTTCTGCCCCCTTTCCCTTTCTGTGTTCATGAAAAGGTCAAACGGCCGGCGTTGGGGTCACGAACTTTTCTTCCCGGATCCCGCTTTGCCGGATCTGGTCGAATCCACCGCCGATGTCCACCAGGTTCTCAAACCCGTTTTGTTTGAGGATCGAAGCGGCGATCATCGAACGGTAACCGCTCTTACAGTGGAGGTAATAGGTTCGCTCGGGGTCCAGCTCCTTCAGGTTTTCCCGGATATCACCCAGGGGAAAGGATCGGGCCCCCTCCAGGTGTTCCGTTTCGTATTCACCGGGGTTCCGTACATCAAGTAACTCGATATCCCCTTCTTCCAGTTTATCCGTCAATTCCTCGGCCGGCACGGAGCGAACCTGGTCCACTTCCTTTCCGGCGTTTTTCCAGGCGTCGAATCCGCCCTCGAGGTAGCCGATGGCGTTGTCGTAACCCACACGGGCCAAGCGGAGAACGGATTCTTCTTCACGCCCTGGTTCCGCTACAACGAGGATCGGCTGCTGCATATCCTCGATCAGGGTACCGACCCACACGGCATAGGACCCATCCAGGTCGATGTTGATGGAACCGGGGATGAAGCCCTGATGAAAATTGCTGGCCGCTCGTGTGTCCAGTACCTGTGTGCCTTTTTCTCTTTCTTTCGCGAAGTCCTCTACAGAAAGAGGGGTCTTCCCGCGCTGGACCACCTGGTCCACGGGCTCGTATCCCTTTTTGTTGATCGCCGCATCCTTCACGAAATATTGGGGTGGCTTCGGTAGCCCCGTGGTCAGCTCCTCTATGAACTGTTCCTTGCTCATATCCCGGAGGGCATAATTCACCTTCTTTTGCTCCCCGAGCGTTGACCAGGAATCGGAACTTATGTTCTTTCCACATGCCGAGCCGGCTCCGTGACCGGGATAGACGATCACGTCATCGGGCAGGGGCATGATCTTGTTGCGCAGGGAGTCGTACAACTTCCCAGCCAGGTCCTTTTCCGTGAGATCCGATTTCACGGCCAGGTCCGGTCTCCCTACATCACCCGTGAACAGGGTGTCGCCGGTGAAGATGGCATGTTCCTTCCCGTCTTCGTCCCGCAGCAAATAGGTGCTGGACTCCAGAGTATGTCCTGGGGTATGGAGGACTTCTATCGTGACGTCCCCCAGCGGCAGGGATTCTCCATCTTCCGCTTCGTGGATCTCATAAGCCGCATCGGCGCCCGGTCCATAAACGATCTCGGCGCCGGTCTCCCGGGCCAGGTCGATGTGCCCGGACACGAAATCCGCATGAAAATGGGTCTCAAGGATGTATTTGATCCTTGCTCCGCGTTTTTCGGCCCGCTGTAAATACGGGGCGACTTCCCGGAGGGGGTCAATGATCGCAGCCTCTCCGTTGGATTCAATGTAGTAGGCCGCTTCGGCCAAACAATTCGTATAGATCTGCTCTATGTGCATAGCGCTGGGTTTTGAGGTTTGTGTTTCGGTCTTCCTGGTTTGCATTTTTAAGGAGTTCTTTTCGCGGGCGTTCCTGCTTTTTATTCGGGTTTTGTTGCTCCCTATCACACCAATTCTTTGTAAATGATCACGACGGCCATGACCATTACGAACCATCCGAATCCTTTCCTGAGCTTTTCGCCTTCGATGTACTGGTTGAGCCAGGACCCCAGGAGAATGCCACCGATGGCCAGCAAGGAGAAGGACCCAAGGAAGGCCCAATCGATCGATTGCTCCATCACATCTCCCACGAAGCCGATCAGGGATTTGGCAGAGATGATCATCAGGGAGGTTCCCACGGCCGTTTTCATGGGAAGCTTGCCCATGATGACCAAGGCCGGGACGATGAGGAATCCACCTCCGGCCCCGACGATCCCGGTCACGGACCCCACGACCACGCCTTCGAGGGCGACGAGGGGGACATTGATCTGTGATCCCTCCGGGGGGTCGGTTTCCTCATGACCGGCCTGTCGTCTGTTCCCACGGATCATTGAGAGGGCACAGATGAGCATGACCAAAGCAAAAAAGCCCATGATCGCGGCGGCCCGGGTCAATTCAAAAGTGCCGAGGGTCAGGACGTGTTCGGGAATGTTGGGGACCAGGAATTTCCGGGTCAGGAAAACCGCGATAAAGGCCGGAATGCCGAAAATAATCCCCATCTTAATGTCCAGGAACCCCTGACCATACATCCTGTAAGCTCCGACTATGGCCGTAACACCAACGATAAAAAGAGAATAGGCGGTGCCAAGGACCGGGGTGAATCCCATTAGGTAGACCAATACGGGGACGGTGAGGATCGAACCGCCACCCCCGATCAATCCGAGGGTGATCCCAATGATCACAGCGCCTATGTAGCCCAGGATCATCTCCATGCTTTGGCACCATTTTTCTTTTCTATCTGGGTCATATTGAGCTCCTTTTCTGTGCTTGTTCCGAGCTCTTTCGGGCCTTCACTGATAAAAAACCTCAATAGAGAGTATTAGAGAAGTTTAGAGGTTTTACTCACTGGAACATTTTTCAATACAGCGAATAATGTCCGACAGTTCCTCGAAGCGCAGGGCGTAATAACAGCTTTTCCCTTTTTTCTCGGCCTTCAGTAGCCCTTTTTTCCGCAGTACTGCCAGGTGTTGGGATGCCATGGCTTGTTCGAGGTTCAGGCTTTGATGGATCTCCGTTACGTTGGCCTGGCCTTGTTCCTCCAGATATCTGATGATCTCGATCCGCACCGGGTGGGCAATGGCCTTCAGTTTATCGGCCGCCCCTTCCAGCTTTTCAATGTCGAGGAGCTCGCTTTTTTTCCCTTGCGTTAACATAGTGTTCTGTATATATATTAATACAAATATATAAAAAAAATCATATATGTACAACAGATCATCCTGTTCAATGAAACACGGAAATGCTTTTTCCTTTTTCAGGGGTGACGCTTCATGCTGACCGGGCCGTTGGGTCGCGCGGGATTTCGTAGCGCTGGCACCCTTTTTGATGATCCGGGGTCAAGGACTTTGAAAAAGTTCCTGAAATTCAAAAATTTTTCCTACATTTACTGCATAGAGAGGTTTCCCTAAGGATGGGACCCCTCCTGACTTTCGAATCATTAAACACGAACAGATCATGAAGAATTCAGGAAAGATCATATCAGTTGCTATTCTTAGTGCGGCGGCAGGCGTTGCTGCAGGACTACTCAATGCCCCTGAAAAAGGGGAAAAGACCCGAAAGAAGTTGAACGATCAGGCCAAGAAGTACGGCAAAAAATACAAAAAGGACCTTGAAAGTTCGGTCAAAAAAGGGAAAAAGGACCTTGACAGTTCCGTCAAAAAAGGGAAGAAGAATCTATCCAAGATCACTTCTTAGGGTCCAGAGCCTTCTATGAAAGGGACCGCATTTTGATGCGGGATCCTTGCTTGGTCGATCTCACCGGCCAGAAGCCTTAAAGAGCCCCTCCATGTCGGAGTGGGCTCTTTTTTTGTAGCTCCGCGATCGGTGTTCCTTATCGGAAACAGCAGTCATTTTCTAATTTCCGCTTTCCGGATCGAAGGCCTTCTGCCATTTTGGTCGGAATTTCCTGAAAAAAGAACCGGCCAGGCCCATCGTAATGGCCACCGCTAGTCCGGTCATGTAAAAAAAGCCGGCCGAAGGTTCTTTGTTCTCAAAAATGAGATCGGTCCTGGGCAAGCGCACCATCGTTTCGGCCATAAAAGCCGCATACAGGCCCATGACGGACCAGTACATAAAACTGAAATGCAGGGCTATGTGACCGACCCGGGGTCGTTTGATAAGGATCGGTATAAGGCCCCCTAAAAGGGTGACCGTACTGAGCACTGCGAGCCAGTGGAAGATCCCCCAACCCCCGAAAAGCCGGTATATGGAAAAGGCTGTGACCAGGAGAACGGTCATTGCCACCGTATAGATGTAACCGATACGCTTGTGGGTTCTGGTCCCCTTGGTGAGGAACAGGACCCCAGTTCCGCTCACCAGGGCAATGACCGAAGCGAGCAAATGGATCAGACCGACGCTATCCGCATAAAGGGCATCCAGGTTCATACAACGAGCATTGGTAAAAGATGTTCCAATTTAAGGAAGCTTCTGGTATCTGAAAAAAGGGGGGCGAAAAGGAAAAACTTCTCTCGTCATTTTTTTGTTTACAATAAAGGAGGAGGACAATGAACGAGAGGAGCCTTCCGTTCCCCCGAATGAACCCTTAAAACTGAAGAAGCCATGAAAAATGCATGCAGAGTCCTAACGGTCGCTTGTCTCGGTGCTGTTGCCGGTGCTGCTGCGGGTATTCTTGCTGCTCCCGATAAGGGAGACAAGACCCGGAAAAAGCTGAATGACGAACTCCAAAAGCTTCGGAAAGACCTTGAAGGGGTGGTCGAAAAGGGAAAAGATACCCTGGCTCAGTTCAATAAGTCCTGAAGCTCCTGGAGAAAAGGATGTCATTTTACTGTTCTGTTCGTTCAGCCTGGCAGAGCAGGACGTATAAAAAAGCGCCCGCTTCCAGCAAGGAGCGGGCGCTTTTTTCTTCCTCGGTCGCAGGGGACCCCTTATCCTCTCTTATCCCGGATAATGAAGAACCCCTCCTCTCCCTGGTCCTGGTAAAGGGGCATGAGCATATATCCCGGTTCCGGTGCCAGGATCTCTCCATTGCGGTCATGGGCTAAACATTCCCCCTTCTTTACGGGGTGAAAATTCTGAAAGCCCGGGCGCATTTTGAATCCGTCATCGTTCCCTAACTTATGGACATAAGCCAATTCCGTAAGGCGCGGGAAATCGTCAGCCGCCTCCTGGAGGATGTTCTGATGATGTTCGCGGTTGGGGATGTCGTTCTTGCGAATGGCCCCACAGGCTTCCAATAGAAGCCATATCCCCGCCTCGTGGATCTCATCTGCATAGTCGCCGATCCTCCCGCCTTCAAAAGCAAAAGATGTATAGCCCTGGTCGTGGTAATGTTCGATCGCCGTCCTCTGGAGTGTGCTAGCCAATCCGGTAATAATGGGGATCTGAAGGGAAGAGCAGAACCTGATGCAATCCCGGTCATCAAAGGTTATGGAGAACAGCCCCCGGTTGGATGAAGTGTTGTGCAGATCGGCAACGATCACATCATCCGGGGAGTAGCCCTGGACGAAGTCCCCGATCGTTCTTAGGAGGATCTTCATCTCTTTTTCCTCCTGGATGCCGATCGACTCCAGGGGTGTTCGTTTGACCTTTTCAATTCGGTCCCGGGTCCAGATCCTGTTGAGGTCCGCATCGATGTAGCGGCGGTCTTCCCGGAGGGCTTCGAGATTGGCGGTAGCCTTGATACCTTATCCGGATCCATAAAAAAAGCCCGCTCCTAGATGGAGCAGGCTTTTTACCTGACCGATGCTGGTATAGCATCGGTCCCTTTGGGT
>CAYVSK010000063.1:0-11187 GCA_964453635.1 uncultured Weeksellaceae bacterium
CCATAGAGAGGAAGGATGACCCAACATCCAGAGGGGTCCTTGCCCACCGGGCTCGGTCCGATACCTCGACCTATGCCAAGATGCTCCGGATGGAACGCTCCTATCACCCCAAGCATCAGGATCCCGAGGAGATCTTTCTGAAGATGAACGGTCGTAAACTCTATCAATATGCCCTGGAACGCGTTCCCATCGCGATCAAAGAGTGCCTCGAAAAAAGCAAGGTCCACCTCCAGGATGTCAAGAAGATCCTGATCCATCAGGCTAACGGCAAAATGGACAAAGCGATCCTCGATCGTTTGTACAGCCTTTTCAACATCAACAACATTCCCAAGGATATCATGCCCATGACCATTGATTGGCTGGGCAATTCCTCCGTAGCCACACTACCTACGCTCCTGGACCTGATCATCAAGGGCAAGATGGACGATCAACAGATCGAGGAAGGGGACCACCTGGTATTCGCTTCCGTTGGTGCAGGCATGAACATTAACGCCGTAACGTACCGGGTATAAGATATGATCCTGGTCACGAGGAAAAAATGACAGGGATCAGGAAATGCTGGCCCCTGTAAAAACCCCATACATTCCTTATATTCGCACGAGACGAACGGAAATTCGTTCATAAACAACACGAGAACACCCGATAAAACAGAACACCATGAAAACATTCAAGAACATTCTTTTTGCCGGCGTAGCAGGTCTTGCCATCGGCGCAACAGCCGCCCTTCTCTATGCACCGGACACCGGTGAAAAAACAAGGAAGCGGCTGGATAAACAAATGAAGAACTCCCGAAAGGATATCGAGAACCTCAAAAAGGACCTGGACAACCTTTCCAAAAAAGCGCGGAAGGTGGTTCAATCTTAGGCGGCCTTAAAGAATTCACGTGAAGTGCGCTTTTGAGGAGCGCAAAGAACGTAAAGAGCCTTTTAAAATGACCCGTATTTCCTTGAAAAGGAGTGCGGGTTTTTTTGGTCATCCGTTAGAAGGAATGGATGATCGTTCATTACCAGCAGAAACACTTGACCAGAAAAGTCGACCCCGGCTTTTTTTGACCCGGATCAATTTTCAAAGCCGCTTTTCGTTGCGGGTTTATGCCTAATGAGCACTCCTACGCAACTCATATCCGTGGTCCTGAGCTCCCCCACTTCCACGCGCTCCCCGGGGGCTGTTACCTCCACCTTGAGGTGTTGTGTTTTCTGCGCGGTAAACTCGAAAAAGGGGGACATATCGTGTTCCTTATTATCGTAGAGGACCTTCCCATCCCTCGTTTTGATGCGGCACCTCAGTGGCTTCCTGAACTTGCCCTTGCAAAGGGTCAAATGGTAAACGTGACCCGCATGCACGATAATGTTGAGATCCGATGGCTGGCCGGTTTCGAGCGCTGCACTCCTGGACTGGCCGTCCTTTTCAAAATCGGGGAGCGTCTTCGCTGTATCGCAGGATTCGTTATGAAACCCGCTGCAATCGAAGGTCTTGTCAATGAGTTGATCGTCCTGTTGGGCTTGACCCTCAAGGGAAAGCAAAATTATCAGCCAAAAAGGGAATGCCGCTATGACCCCTTTTCCCTTTAAGACCAAATGTCGCATTTTCGGAAGCTCTTTTCTCTGTATTCGTACTTTAATAAAAGGAGCTATAATAATAAAGCCCCCTAAAACAACGATTCGCAAAGGTAGGAATCAGTGACTGGATTTTGTCCATTCTCCCTATTTTCGGGAAAAAGGAGACCATGAAAGACCCCAGCGAAGCGGAACTGCACGGCTGGAAGAACCTCGGCCAGTATCAGGAATACATTGGAGAATTCGTCTACGGGGGAATCGACGGGAGCGTAACGACATTCGCCGTCGTTGCGGGAGCAGCGGGGGCAGGGATGGATGCCTCCGTGGTGATCATCCTCGGCTTTGCGAACCTCATTGCCGATGGATTTTCCATGGCCGTGGGTAGTTACCTCTCATCAAAATCCCAACACCACCACTACAACAAACACCGGGCCGTCGAGTACTGGGAAGTGGACAACATCCCGGAAAGGGAAAGGGAGGAAGTGCGGGATATCTATCGCCAAAAAGGCTTCGAAGGGGAGCTCCTGGAACGGGTCGTGGATACGATCACCGCGGACCGCGACCGTTGGGTAGACACCATGATGAAGGAAGAACTGGGAATCCACAAAGAGGGACGTTCACCCCTCTCCATGGGAGCGGTTACCTTTGCCGCCTTCGTGCTCGTGGGTTTCATCCCGCTCTTCATTTACGTCCTGGACCTTTTCACAGCGATCCCGCCCTACGATCCTTTCCTTATCTCCTCTGTACTGACGGGGGTCGCCTTCATCCTGATCGGCATACTCAAGAGCTCGGTGACCTCGAGCAATTGGATCAGGGGTGTAGCGGAGACCCTCCTTCTCGGGGTTTCGGCTGCTGTTTTGGCCTACTTTGCGGGGGATGTGCTGGAAAGTATGATCCTCTGAGGAAGAAGGGGTCGCTTTTTTGAGCTTTGACGGAGGTCTTACTGCGCATTTACTCCGTTCTCCCGATCAATCCATACAGCATTTTGGATCGTTCTTCCGATCTCTGAAACATCGTTTTGAACCACGCTTCCTCCAACACACCCACTTCTTTCAGAAACTCCAGGATCGCGACTCATTCGTAAACACTTCCCCCTGCAATGATCAGAAAATTCTTCCGGTCCTTTTGTGACCCCACCAGGACTCGAACCTGGATTAACGGTTTAGGAGACCGTCGTTCTATCCGCTTGAACTATGGGGCCGCATCTACCAACAGGAAGGGCAAAATTAGTGGAATTGGGAAGATAAGCGATCCATCCAAGCTCCCCTTCTCAGTACTCAATACCACGCTCACCGCATCAGGGTTACCGTTCTTTGGATTTTGATCCCTCGGATCTTAGCCGTGACGATATAGGTACCTTCCGGCACCTTTTCCCCGACCGACGTACGGCCTTCCCAGGTCACGTTTCGGCCGGATGACCGGAACATCAACTCCCCCCAGCGGTTGTAGACCTTCAGGTCGATGCAGTCATTGAAATCCCCGTTGTCATCGATGGTAAAACGGTCATTTTTCCCATCCCCATTGGGGGTAAAGACATTGGGAAGCCCGATCTCCATAAGGTCTTCCGCCTTTCCGGTAGTATCCTGCAAAGCCAGGCTATCTCTGCAACTATTGGCAGCCTCCACCCGCAGTTCGACCCCCCAGGGCGTATCGTAAGGAATGGTCCTGGAAGCATTGGGACCTTTAAGGGTGTCGCCATCCCAAAAGATCCAGGAAAGCTCATCATCTCCACCCGAGGTTTGGCTGCGGAGCTGTACGCGGACCCCTTCACATTCCAAGTCGCGCGACAGGGAAACCTCCCCCTCCGGGGCGGGACGTACATTCATGAATACCCGGTGGCTGTCCGTGCATCCGTTATCAGCCGTTCCCGTAACGAGGTAAGTAACGGAAGAGTCCGGTGAAGCCTTGGGAGACGGGGATGAAGGGTCGCTCAATCCGCGGGCGGGGGACCAATTCCAGGAACTCGATTTATTGGCATCCGTCCAGAGTTGGACCCCCTGATCGGAACAAATGGCCGTATCCGGGCCAGCAGCTATGCGAAAGACCTCCACAGTGAGGGAATCCCTACCGGCGCAACCATTGGAATCGGTCGCATGAACCCTGTAGCCTCTCGTGGTATCCGGGAAAGCGGTGGGATCGGCGACACTGCTATCCGAAAGCCCGGTGGCAGGCCGCCAGGTGTAGTTCGTACCCCCGCTCGCCTGCAACTGCACGGAATCCCCCCGACAGAGGTCCTCGATATCCTGGCCGGCATTCACGTTCGGGAGGGGATTCACCACGACCCACAGCGAATCCGCACTCATGCAGCCGTTCGAATCCATTGAAGTGACCCGGTATCGGGTCGTATCAGCGGGGAAGGCCCAAGTCATGGAATCCGCAGGATCACTCAAACCATCATCGGGGGTCCACTGATGGTCCCTTCCACCACTTGCCTCCAGCTGTACGCTGTCCCCTTTACAGATCTGTTCATCCGGGCCGGCCTCCAGTTCGGGGCCTTCCGATACCTGAACGGTGACCGTATCGGCATTGCTGCAGGTATCGTTGACCGTGCGGACCACGAATGATGTGGAGGAATCCGGGAAAGCCTCAGGGTTGGCCTGTGACGCATCCTCCAACCAAGCCTTGGGGGTCCAGTCATAATCCGTACCCGGCGGTGCCGTGGGATCCCCACCGAGTTGAATGGTATCCCCTTCACAGAGCAGGGTATCCGGGCCAGCATTGGTCGGGACCGTATCGTTGGCAAAGACGGTCACCGAATCCGTTTCCCGGCAACCAAGGGCATCGGTCCCTTCCAGCAGGTATTCCGTGGTGGTATCCGGGCCGGCCATGGGGTCGGATATCGTGCTATCATTGAGAGTCAGACCCGGGCTCCAGATGTAGGAATCCGCACCACTACCTTCGAGCTTAAGGCTATCACCCGGGCAGATCCAGCCATCGGGCCCGGCATCCACACCCGGTAAGGGCTTTACGGCCACATGCAAGCTATCGGAGGATGAGCAGGCATTGCTATCCGTCACTTCCAGCACGAACCAAGTGGAATCCCCGGGAAAAGCAATGGGATCGGGTATCGCGGGATCGGTGACCCCTCCAACCGGCATCCACGCATAATCCTTGTAACCGGGTGTTCCGTTCAGTTGGACCGAATCCCCGGCACAAATGGTCGTATCAGGACTCACCTCCAGGGATGGAAGGGAGTCGATAGCCAAAGCCACCGTATCAGTGTTCCGGCACCCATTGCTATCCGTTACGGTCAGGCGATAGAGGCTATCCACCGGTGAAGAAGCCCAGGGATGGGGGACCTCGGTGCTGTCAAGCCCGGTTCCTGGTGACCAGGTATATGAGGCACCCGGCGGACCCGCCGGATCCCCACCCAATCTTACGCTGTCCCCTTCACAGAAAGCGGTATCCGGTCCCGCATCCACAAAAGGGAGCGGATCCACCTGAACGGTCACGGAATCTTTGCCTTTGCATGCTGAACCGGAAATGGTATCGGTCCCCGTCACCACATAGGTGGTCGTTGAATCGGGATAAGCCTTCGGATCAGCCCCGGTGGTATCGGAAAGACCCGTTGCCGGCGCCCATTCATATTGCTGGGCCCCGTTTGCCTCAAGCCTGATGGAATCCCCCTTACAGATCGCGGTATCGGGTTTGGCCTTGATGGAGCTAAGGCCCTTCTTGACCGTGACGGTATCCCGGCTAACGCAACCCGATGCCCCTTCGACCCGGACGACAAAGTCCGTAGATCCATTCGGGGAAGCCTTCGGATTCGGGGAGCTTGCTGAATCCAAGGGACCCGATGGTGACCAGATGTAAGTGGCCCCTGGGGGTCCCGTTGGATCCCCACCGATCCTCACGGAATCATTTCCGCATAAAAGCGTATCAGATCCTGCATCCGCTTCCGGGGCGGAAAGAATGTCCACCGAACGTTCGACGGGCTCGGATGCACAGCCGAATTCGCTGGTGACCACGACCTTCAGGGTCCCCGATCCCGCACCATCCCAATTCACATCGATGGCGGGACCATCACTTCCCCCCGATATCGTTCCTCCATTGACGGACCAATCGTAATCCGCCCCGGCGATCGTGTCGGTCGTATAAGAATAAAGGGAGTCATTGGAACAAACAGGATCGGGGCCCTGGATATCCTTCGGTTCCTCGGGGGGTTCCACCTCGATCTCATAGACCACGTTGCTGGTCTTCGGGGGGCATCCATCATCCTCCGCACTAACGGTGAACAAATACGGCAAGGGGCGATCCATATCACAGGTCGTGTTCCAGCAAAAATCCGCCGTAACCTTCCCCGTTCCGGAAATCGGGGTATTGATGGTAGCCGGTGGAGAGACCTCGGAAGGATCGAAGATAAGCCCATTGGAGGTCAATTCGATCTCATCCCCTTCAGGATCCTCAAAGGTGATGGGGAAACAAAGGGAATCCCCCGCCTCAATGGTGTAGCTGGTCTTACCACTCCCCCCTTGCGGAGAGAGGTTCGGATCGTCGTTGCTCGGGCAATCGATGGCCTGGAGTTGAAGCCCGCGCCGGGTCATCCCGATCAGGTCCCCGTTCCGGTACTCCCGGATCTCGATCCCGATAGCGTATTGCCCGGCATTCGGGATAAAATATTCCGTTAATCCGCTGGACCCATTGATAAAAGCGTAGCCATTGCCCCCGAAAGGGTTCGCAACCCCATAACCAGCAGCATAATTCACATCCGGAACGGGCCATTCCAATGGATCGGGAAGGGCAGGTGCGGGATTGTTCATGGTGGCGTTGTCGCTACTGTTGGGCGCCACAAAAGAGAAGACCACAACATCCCCGTCCGGTTCGATGGCAGAATTGAGAATGGTCGTGGTATCCCCCACGCAAATGAACGGCGTGGAGACATTGTCGAAGGAGGGGGAACTGTTCTCCACCACGGTCGGGGGGATATATGCGTGAAAGGAGAAAGCTTCCTCACCGGAATTGGCCAGGTTAAGAATACCTGGGTTTCGGCAACACCTTTCGTAAAATATGTGGAACCCTTCAGAGAAGGTGAGGGGAAGCTCCAACTCGTTGCTATAGGTGACCTGATAGAGACAGATCCCCGACCCCACTGTACAGTTGTTCGCGTCCCCCGGCTCAATGGCAGCGGAGTCGACCAGGTTCAGCAATACGGTGGTCTCCATGGGGAGATCGGTATTGGGATCGGCTGGCCCCTTGTATATTCCCACTCTGAGGGAAGGTTCGGGGAAGGAGCCGGGCCAGTACTGAGAATTACAATCGATATAGGTAGTAAAGGTGATCCGGTAAGAGGGGTCGCCATTCCCATCGGTGTCCCCGAGGTATTCGTAATTCAGATCACCCCCCACCAAGTGGGTAGCATTCCCCGAGAACACAAACAGGGAGAGGAATATCGTGAAAAGAGCCGAATTGATGCCTCTGCCGTAGGAAAGGGCCATTTTCAGCGCTCAATGATGAGTTTTTGACCGGCAAGTGCTCGGCCATTCGGGGTTTCTAACGTGATTACATATACACCCGGCGACAAATGGGAAACCCTGAGCCAGCTGTCCAAACTTTTTCGTTTTCCCTGCACTTTTTTCAAGACCGATCGGCCGGTCATGTCGCGAATAACAATGGTGATCGGACGGGACACAGAGCCTTCGTAATGCAAATGGACCCGTTCCCTGGCCGGCAAAGGGGAAAGGCGGAGTTCCTTAGCAGGGTTCCCGATCGCTCGCCTGTCGTTGGATTTATCCAGGATCACACCGAAATCCTCCACCTGCCCTCTTTCCATATCGCTACAAGGACCGAAAGCATCCCCGATCACATCGCTACTGACCCGCATTCTCAAAGGTTTCCCCACGACCTCCGGATCGGTTATCATGAACGTTCCGCTCGGGTCGAATTCATCCGCCGCTTCGAATACCAATTCATCCGGTTCTTCAAAGGACCCGTTGTTGTTGAGGTCGATCCAGATCCGGGTATCCTGGGGATTATCCGGCCCGGTAAGCACCTGGACATTGGTGCTCTCACCGGCTCTGATCACGGCCTGGACCTGGCAGGAACGGTCTTGGTATCCCTCGGAAGCATCCCCTGAGGAATGCCCGATCTGATTGAGCTGGACCCCATAGATCCCGTAATTGCAGCAATAGGACAGTGTTTGAGGAGTGCAGGAAGGGGCCTTTACCGCAGCATCGGTATCGACCTCGATGTATTCCTTCCGGGTCAGGGTATCATTCTCTCCATCCTTGGAGGCGATCAGCCAAACCGTGTAAATGCCGCTCGAGTCGTAGTCGTGAACAGGCTCGGGGGCGCTGCTCGTATTCCCGTCCCCGAAATCCCAGGAATAACTGTCCGGTGCGATCTTCGAACGGTTGATGAATTCCACGGTCCGATCGCAGGAGAAGGTTTCTTTGGCTTCAAAGTCCGCCTTCGGGGGCAGAGCATTCTCCTTTACGAGGACCGTATAATCCTCGGCCTGGCCGTATTGGAGGTCCATACAAGGGGTCGGCACGGGATTCCCGAGGTCGTGGTCTGCCGAGATCCTCAAGCGCAAAGGGGTATTGAGCGGCACATCAGAAGGAATGGAGACCTCCGCGGAAGGATTCGTGACGCTTTCCTGGGAGAGGACCTCTTCTGAGCTGGTATCAAAAGTGCCATCATTGTCAAAGTCGATCCAAGCCGCTACGTTGTGCGTCGTCGGCTCATCCGTAAGAGCCGAAAGGGTATATGTTTTGCCTTCGAGGACTTCCGCTTTTTCACAAACGAAAGAGATATAACCTTCCGTAGCCGCATCATCAGAGGGATTATAGAGGTCATTGAACGAAACGGAGGAAATACCGAAATCCGGTTGTGACTCCAGGGTGGCTGGCGTACAAGCAGGGGCGACCGGGGTATCGGAGCACAACGGAAAGGCTTTTTCCCGGTCCGGACCAGTAGCATTCACCTCAAAAGCCCCCCCTCCTATCGGTTTCCGATCATCCGACCCAAAGAGCATGCCCGTACTTATAACGAGCCCGATCACAATAGACAAATAATGCAGCATATACGAAGGTTGGGCCTTTTTCCCGTTTCCTTGCCACCCATGAGCAGGGTCAGGATAACGGGACACAGTCCGGCCCCGTACTCAACCAATTTAATCGATCCCAAGGAGCTTACCAAGGATTTTTGATGGAATTGATTATTTTTACCTTTGAAAATGAGTTTTTCATCATCGGGTACAAGTGGCATGGCTTCCTTATAGGAAGATATTTTTATATTGCGTCCAATTTCGGTCCGTTCCGAGGGATGCTGAAAAATGTGTACCCGGAATAATGGACCGTGAGGAACGGCGAGAGAAAGATGTCAGGGGCGTGAGCGGACCGATTCCTCACTTAGGGATAATCTGATTCCTGGGATAGATGGGAAAGCATTCCAATAACGTACGGGATTTTTGTAACGCTCGTTTCAACGAGATCAAGTCCGTCTATGAGAATGATCCGGACAAACAGGTCATCGTCTCCCATTGTGGTGAATTCACCCAGGAACTCGTCAACTCGATCTCGGGGAGCGTTGAAAAGAACCTCAAGGAAGCCGGGGATAAGAAAGGGATCATCAAGCGCATCTTCAGTATTCTGATCGAGGGACTTCAAAATATTCGGCTCCATGGGGAAAAGGAGCCCAACGGTGAACAGACCGCCTTCATTCTCATCACCCAGAACGAAAAAGAATACGAGATCATCACGGGCAATCTCGTCAAGAACAACAACGTCAAAAAGGTCGAGGACAATCTCCAAAAGATCAACAACAAGGACAAGGATCAATTAAAGGAGTATTATATGGAGGTCCTCACGAATGGGATGGTCTCCAGCCGGGGCGGAGCTGGCCTCGGATTCATCACCATTGCGATGAAATCCAAGAACAACCTGGATTACAAGGTGGAGCCGATCGATGATGAGCTTTCCTGTTTGATCATTACGACCCATATCAACCGAAAAAAGAAAAAGGAAGTCCAATAGAAGGGACCACAACCCCGGGCTTTCGCGATCTCAGCTAACGGAGGAGGGTAACATGGCCCCTGAATGTTCGCTCTTTCCGTATTTCCTCCTCCGAGAAGGCATTCTTTGTGACCACACGCCAAATGTAAACACCCTCCCTGGCTTCTTCACCATTCTCTAAAGTTCCGTCCCAGCCTTTTTCCGGATCCTCGGTAGCAAATACCGGCACGCCCCATCGATCGTAGACCGTGAGCCGGTACTCCGCCCGATCGAAACCTTCTCCCTTCGGCCGAAAGACCTCATTAACACCATCATCGTCCGGTGTAAAGGCGTTCGGGGCATAAAATGTCAGCGCCCCTTTTATGGTCACCGTTCGCCAGGCCGTATCCCTGCAACCCTGGGCACTCACCACAGCCAGCCCAACCTCATGATCGGTTTCCGGCTCGGCCGGAAATTCGATCGCGGGGTTCGGGGCTTTCACTGTAGAATCGAGCGATGGAAAGATCCAGGAATGAGCAGTGTCGCCTTTCGAGGTATTGGAGAAGCGCACCCGGGGATCGAAAAACTCGGGTGCGGAAGGGGCCATATCAAAACGGCCCTGGGGATGATCGTGAACACAGACCATATTTTCTATTATGGTGTCCCCGATACATCCTTCTTCGGTAATGAGTTCGAGAGAGACATCGTAACAACCGGGGTCCTGATAGGTGTGGGAGACCGGACCAACACCATTCGCGGTTCCGCCGTCACCGAAGTTCCAGAAAGCTGACTCAACAGCGTCCGGGTCACCACCGTATTCAAATGTGCTGATCACCGGCGGACAGCCGGCCGTATCCGCGGCCGTAAAGGAAAGCGAAGGCCGTTCCCGCACATGGATCCTGACCGAATCCGTGCCGGGCGGTGTCTCACACCCATCCTCTACCGATACATAGTAGGTCCTGGTCGAATCCGGTTGGACCGGCAGGGAGTCCCCAGTCTGGCTCCAACCCGATCCATCCCACCAGGTGACCTCGTAAGGCGCCCCCTGTCCGCCTGAAACATCCTTCAGGGTAAGCACTGTGCTTTCACAAATGGTGTCATCAGCCATCGCAGAGACATCGAGCAGCGGATGCACCGAGACCTTTACCGTATCGGGTCTTGAGGCGCAACCAAGAGAATCCTCTGCGACCGCGGTATAGAAGGTATCCTGAACGGGTGACACCATCTGTACACTGCTATCACTGGATCCATTGCCCCACTTATAGGTATATGGAGACCCATTGCCTTGCGTCCCGCGCGCTTCGATCGTGGCAGTCCCCCCTCTGCAGACCGTGGTATCATCAAGCAGGTCGACTTTCGGCTGGACCCCTTCATCAAGCTCGAGAAGCGTATCCGAGGAACAACCCGGGTCACTGGTCACCCGAATACCGTACTGGCCCGAAGGGACACCGGACAGGGTATCCGCCGTCACATCTTTCGACACCCGGACCGTATCGCCGTTCCCATCGGTCCATTCAAGATCCCATGGGGCTCCTTTTCCCTGTGGAAGGGCCGCGACCCAACCATTGCTGTCACCCGGACATTCGGGGCGACCCTGCGCAAGTTCAAGATCGGGGCTCGAAAGCACCTCGAAAGTAACGGAATCCCGGCTTGTGCATCCATTGGCATCCGCTGAGCTCACCTCTACTGTATAGGATCTC
>CAYVSK010000063.1:11220-14252 GCA_964453635.1 uncultured Weeksellaceae bacterium
GGCTCAATCCCGTTTTCGGTTCCCACCGGTAAACGTAGTCCCCACTGGTATCCGGTTCTGCCTTGAGTTGCACACTATCCCCGGGGCAGGTCGTGGAGGTGCTTTTCGTTACATCGACCCCAAAATCGGGGAATACAGTGACCTCGACAGTATCCTTGTTCACGCATTGCCCGTTCAGGTCACTGGTAACCTCGTAACGGGTTGTCTCTTCTGGTGAGGCTACCGGTGCTTTACAAGGGTTGCAGGAAAAGTTGTCCCCCACTGAAAGGGAATCCCCTCCAAGGGCCTTCCAATCGAATTGGGAACCGCCGGTTGCATGAAGTTGGGCACTTTCCCCTTTACAGATGCCCTGGTCGGGAGAAGCTCGGGTTCCACCGAGCACCCGGATCTTTGCTACCGCGTTAGCGATCCCCGGGATGGGGCAATTGTCGTCCTCTGCAGAAAAGGTGATGGTCCGGGTCTGGCCGGCGGATCCCGGTGGTGCTGTCCAACATAAGGTCGCCGTGGCCGGATTCGCCCCCCCGGTACTAAAATTCGCACCGGGGACCACGGAGGCATGGTTCGAGACGATCCTTAATGAATCATTCGCAGCGGGATCCTCAAAGGTGATATCAAAACAAATATCCCCGCCCTCACAAAGCTCAAAGGAGAAAGGCCCTGTCTGCTCCCCGGACCCGGATACATTGGAAGCGTTCGTCGGGTCTTGGGGTGCGGAACAGTTCCCTGAAGCAATGACCACGAATTGGATATCGCGCATCACCTTGCCAATGAGGGTCCCCGTTGAATCGAACTCAGACACTTCGACCACCACGATGAATTTTCCCTGTTGGGTGGGTGTAAAGGAGAGTTCACCGGTGCTTTTATCGATGCTGATCCCCGGTATGGGCTCGGTACCCGAATAATTGGCCCCATAATCCACCGTCGAGTTGGCCCCCGTCCTTGCAGCGACCAGGGCGTAGGAGAGGGAATCGCCTTCCGGTTCATAGACCCCGAAACCATAGTTGACGGCCTGATCCACGCAAACATAGGGGACCGGGAAGGTCGAGGAGTCGGCCGGAAAGACCGGCGCATCATTGCACGGGTCAGCACTGGTGTTCAATGTGGCTTCCAGGTACATTTCATCCTGATCACTGTCGGGAACATTGCTCGTCTTGTTCCGACAGCAGGAACTCCACCCGATCGTCCACGCATCACAGGATGCGGCAACTTTCACCGTATCCGCGTATAGGTAGCGTTGCATACCGGGTTCACCCCCCCCTTTGCAGGTACTATTGGGGAGATCTTCGGGACACAATTGAGATATCTCGGTACCGCCGGTATCCGAATCGGCATTCCGGAGCGGAAGATCGAAACTCAGGTTCCCACAGGAGCTTCGTGCTTTGACCGTTTCAACGAGCTTCATATCCAGATCTCCGCCACAATCCCGAAAAAGATCCAGACGGATCACGTAGCGATCATTGCCGAGACATTCGTAGCCGATATTCCCACCGGACACATGGGACCCATGGCCCCGGAATCCGGCCAGAAACAACAGAAACAGTAAGAGAAGCCGAATTTTCATCGGAACGTAAAAGCTCGTAAGATCCCTTCTTCATTAACTCCTATGGACCGCCAAAGGTAAGGAACGGTTTTCCTGTGATCCTTTCTCGTTGAAGACGAGCGTATGAAAGCTTGGTTGCCCTTCCTGAAGGTCCATATTTCCAGAAAAAGGCTTATATTTGATTGAAGGCACCTATGGGTATGTCCCCATATCCGGAATCGTTTCTTTGAGACTCCTTTTTTGCACACTACTCCTCGTTCTTCTCAGTGGCCTCAGCCGTGGGAACGTTCATGTCGTCAATGACCTCGGGGACCCCACACCCTCCACGGGTGGCACGCTGACCCTGCGCCAGGCAATTAACACAGCCAACCCGGGAGATAGCATAAGGGTCGCTGTGAGCGGCTCGATCCGGTTGGACGGATCAGAAGGCCCCCTGCGGGTCCAGAAAGAACTCAGCATCATCGGGCCCCATCCGATCCACATGGAACTGGATGGAAGTGATGTGGCCAAAATTCTGGAAGTGGATATGAGTGACCCGGGCGATTCGCTTGCGGTCTTCGGCATCCGGTTGAGCAAGGTCTCCGGTTCTTCATCAGCCCTTCATGTAAAGAACGGCAAGGTCCGCTTATCCGAGGTGATGTTCCAGCGGAATCAGGGCAACCGTGGCGCGGGTCTTTACAATCAAGGGGGAGAAGTAACCCTCGTAAATTCTGCTTTTATCGGGAACATGGCCGCCAATGATGGTGGCGGAGTAGCCCAATCAGGGGGCAGCATGCGCCTGGTCAATTGCACTTTTTTCGGCGATACGGCCACGAACGGAGGGGGGGTCTATGTGAGTGGAGGTTCCCTCTACATGCTCCACAATACCATCGCCGATTGCCGTGCTTCCGATACGGGTGGAGGAATAAACAATGCCGGCGGAACAGTGACCCTTTCCCATACAATGGTCGCCCGGAACTCGGCCCCGAACGGTAATGACCTCGCCGGTAATATCGAAACGGACGGGCACAATCTCGTGACCTCTGACCCCAACAATTCCGGTATAATCCCGGACCTTACTGATCTGATCGGCGTGAATGTCGACCCGGGGCTGGCCAGCATCCCGCGTCGCAACGGATACGGTTCCTTTTACTTGCCTATTGTAAGTGATGCGAGTGAAGCCATCGACGCAGGAAGCAACAATTCTCTCCCCAACCTGAAAAAGGACTGTAGAAGGGCGCCGCGGGAATTGGACGGGAGTGAGAATGAGAGCCGGACCCGGGACATTGGCGCAGCGGAATACACCCCCTTCCGGGTGACGAGCGACGACCAAACCGGGCCTGGAGCGTTGCCCGGGAATGTTCGGCCGAGTGTGAACAATTCGAGCGGGGAACCACCCTTTTATATCGCTTTCGATATCCCCTCATCCCAATCCAAGACCATTAACCATTCCCTCGCCCTTCGAATAGAAAGACCGGTCGTGATCGATGGATACAGCCAGACCGGGAGCCGT
>CAYVSK010000063.1:14262-14863 GCA_964453635.1 uncultured Weeksellaceae bacterium
CGCTGGACCCGGCAAACCACCTCTTGACAAGGTTTCAATCACCCCGGCCCTTCCCCTTGTAACGATCAGTGGTCAATTGAACAACAACAGCGGTTTCATTTTCGAAGACGATGCTACTGGTTCGGAGATCAGGGGAATGACCATTCAGGACCACAATTTTAACGGGATCAGTATCAAAGTGGACAGCATTGCGGTCAAGGGGAATCACATCGGAACGGACACGGCAGGAATGAACGCGAGGGGGAACAACCGCGGGGTCCGGATCCAGAACAGCTCCGGCAACCGGATCGGGAAGCGCCTTCTTCGGGTGGAGCGCAATGTAATATCGGGCAATGATCAGGCCGGGATCCTGGTAGAAGGCCCCGACAACGACAGCAATCTCATCCAGGGGAATTTCATCGGGACAGGAGCCAAAGGGAAAGGAGCTTTAGCGAACGGTAGTTACGGGATCGCCCTGGACGATGCTCGGGGAACCGGGATCGGTGGAAGCGCGTCTACGCCAAGGGGCAACCTGATCAGCGGGAACAGCGGTTCCGGGGTCCTGATGCGGAATTCAGCCGAACAGAACACCCTTCACGGGAACCTCGTCGGTACGGATATT
>CAYVSK010000064.1:0-14823 GCA_964453635.1 uncultured Weeksellaceae bacterium
CAAAAATCGGATCTATGAACAAAGAAGAAGCGCTTTTCGAATATTGCTTGCGTCTCGGGGATGACAGTCTTATCCTCGGGCATCGCCTGTCCGAATGGTGCGGTCACGGGCCCATCTTGGAGGAAGATATCGCGTTGACCAATATCGCGCTGGACATGGTCGGCCAGGCCACTGAAATGCTCCACTATGCCGGAGAGTTGGAAGGCAAGGGGCGCTCCGAGGATGACCTGGCTTATCACCGGGATGTACTGGACTTTCGCAATGCCAACCTCACGGAACAACCCAACGGGAACTACGGCGACACCATCGTGCGCCAGTTCCTCTTCGATCAGTATCACCTGCTTCTGAACCAACGGCTCAAGGAAAGCAAGGATGAACGGATCGCGGAACGGGCGGCCAAATCCATCAAAGAGGACCAGTATCACTTGCGCCACAGCAAACAATGGCTCGTCCGACTGGGAGACGGGACAGAAGAGAGCCACGAAAAAGTCCAGCACGGACTGACCAAACTGTGGATGTACACTGATGATCTCTTCTGGAAGGACGAAGTAGACGAAGTACTTCACAAGGAGGAAATCTCACCTGATCCCAAAGAGATCAAGGAGGAGTGGCAGAAGAAGGTCCAGGAGGCCCTGGAAGAAGCCACTCTTGAGATCCCTGAGAACAAATACATGTTCACTGGTGGGCGCAAAGGGCACCACACCGAGCACCTTGGCTATATCCTCGCCGAGATGCAGTTCCTCCCCCGCGCCTATCCAGAGGCGGAATGGTGAAACGGCCCCGGATGAACGATCGGGGGGTGAATTCGGTTATAAAGAGAGAACACCCCGCCCATGACGACAAATACCACCATAACGGAGGATCACGTGAGAGGCCTGCTCGAGGAAGTGAAAGATCCCGAGATCCCGGTGATCAATATACGGGAACTTGGTGTATTACGGGGTGTAGAAGTGGAGGGGGACCATGTGAAGGTCACCATCACCCCCACTTATTCGGGATGTCCGGCGATGACCGCCATGGAGGAGGACATCAAAAAGACCCTCCGGGAGAACGGCATCGAGCACGCTACTGTGGAGACCAAACTCTCTCCGGCCTGGACCACCGATGACATCACGGAGGCCGGTCGACGTAAGCTGAAGGAATACGGTATTGCCCCGCCCGAGGAGGAGACGGAGGACAAGAGTGAACTCATCCCGGGAATGGCCCCGGCCATTCAATGCCCCCAATGCGGCTCCCGCGAAACGGAACTGATCAGCCAGTTCGGATCCACTGCCTGCAAAGCCCTTTACCGATGCACGGACTGCAAAGAGACCTTCGATTATTTCAAATGCCTGAAATAGGAACCGGCAATGGATGATCGCTGGGACGGGAGCTGGAAGTCGGGGGTGAAGGCCCGTGACTCAGTACACCCAAGGGTACCGTAGCGCCGGCGTAAAGAACCCTAAAACCTACGCCATTCACGAAGGCACGAATTCCTTCTTCTTGATGAGCTCGCCCTCCTCGTTGAAGAATTTCCACTTGCGCACCCGTTCATCTTCTTCGTACCATCCTTTGTAACGCATATTGCCATTCTCGTACCAGGTGATCACCGGACCATCCCGTAGACCGTTCTTGTAGGTCACCTCGCTGCGCTTGATACCGGACTCGTACCACGAGGTCCACACCCCATGGCGTTCTCCATTCTTATAATCCCCGCTCATCCTTATTTGGCCATTGGGATAGTACTCAAGCTCCTGACCATTCGCTGTATCGACATTTTCAACGGGGTCCCCACCCTGATCCGACATGTCGGCATCCCTATTCGTCCCCTCCGTTTTTTCTCCATTTCCTTCTTTCGCGGACGGATCACAGGCAAAGAGGCTACAGACCAAGAGGAGAAGGAAGCTTATGCTACTTTTCCCTCTCCGTGGTATATAGAACGAGAGATTCGAGTGCATGCCGGGCTTCATTCGCTTCGAAACGGTACAATTGTTCGAGTGCCTTTTCCTTGTATTCGTTCATTCGCTCCCGGGCGTATTCCAACCCACCGTTCGCAATGACACGATCGATCACCTTTTGGACCTTATCATCATCATCGTTGTGCTTCTTCACGATGTTGACCAACTCCCTCCTATCCTTCTTGGACACATGGTTCAGGGTATGGATCAGGGGAAGGGTCATCTTCCGCTCCCGGATATCGATACCCGAGGGTTTGCCAGTGGCTTCCGCTGTACTGTAATCAAAGATGTCGTCCTTGATCTGGAAGGCCATCCCCACTGATTCACCGAATTCCCGCATGGCCTGGGCCGTTTCTTCATCGCCGCTACCGGCATATCCACCTGCCTGGCAACAGGCGGAGATAAGGGAGGCGGTTTTCTGGCGGATCACTTCGAGATAGACGTCCTCGGTTATGTTCAAACGCCGGGACTTTTCCATTTGGAGTAACTCCCCCTCACTCATTTGCTGAACCGCTCCTGAAACGATGCGAAGCAGTTCTTGCTCATTGTTCTCAACGGAAGTCAAGAGCCCCCGGGAAAGCAAATAATCCCCCACGAGCACGGCGATCTTGTTCTTCCAAAGGGCATTCAGGGAAAAGAAGCCCCGCCTTTCACTGGCATCATCCACTACATCATCGTGCACGAGCGTAGCTGTATGCAAAAGCTCGATCAGGGAGGCAGCGGTGTAGGCGCTCTGGTTGATCCCTCCGCAAGCTTTGGCGGACAAGAAAACGAACATGGGACGCATCTGCTTACCCTTCCGCTTCACAATATAGTGGGTGATCTTATTGAGGAGGGGTGTATTGCTTTTCATGGATTCCCGGAAATGACTTTCGAAAAGCTTCATTTCTTCCTCGATAGGGGCCCTGATCTCTTTAACGGAGGGCTTTCTGTCTTTTTTAAGGGACTCCATAAGACTAATAGGAATCTTTTTCGGATACAGCGCGATTCTTATTGGCCAATTGGCCACAAGCCGCATCGATGTCCTTTCCCCGGCTTCTTCTTATCCGGACGATAACACCGGCCTTCTCGAGGGTATCAACAAAGGCTCGCGCTTTATGCTTGTCCGCCTGTCTGAGGTAACCTCCTTCGATGGGATTGTACTCGATAATGTTCACCTTGGCGGGCACCTGTTTAACAAATTCGGCCAATTCGCGGGCATCCTCGACTTCGTCATTAAAGCGATGGAAAATAATGTATTCAAAGGTGATCCGGGTTCCTGTTCGTTCATTAAAATATTGAAGGGCTTCCAGGAGTCGGCCCGTGTTGTTGTTGTGGTTGATGTCCATGATCCTGTCCCGCTTCTCATCATTGGCAACATGGAGCGACAGGGCCAGATTGACCCCCGTTCCTTCATCGGCCAACCGCTCGATCATTTTGGCAACCCCGACCGTGGAGACCGTGATCCGAGCAGGGGACATACCCCAGCCTTTGGAACTCGTTAAGCCCGTTATTGAACGGATCACCTGCCCGTAGTTCATGAGGGGTTCACCCATGCCCATGTAAACAATATTCGAGAGGTGATGGCCGTAGGCTTTGCGGGCAACCTCGTTCAGATGCCAGACCTGATCCAGTATTTCACCAGCGCCCAGGTTCCTTTTACGCTTCAGAGCGGCCGTAGCACAAAAGTCACAGGCCAAGCTACAACCGATCTGAGAGGACACGCAAGCGGTCATTCGCTCCCCATCCGGAATGAGCACCCCCTCGACCACGTGGCCTTCTTCCGTATGGAAGGCCAGTTTAAAGGTCCCGTCCTTGCTCTGTTGTTCATCCCCCACACGCAGAACAGGCAGGGAGAAATTCTCCTTCAGCGTCTCCCGAAGATCCACAGGAAGATCGGTCATCTCGTCGAAACGCGTGGAACCTTTTTGCCAAAGCCATTTGTAGACCTGTTTTCCCCGAAATGGACGTGCATTCCCTTCTTCGAAGAAACGGGTGAGCTCTTCGGTCGATAAGCTCCGGATATCCTTTTTTCGATCACCCCCCATTATACCCAAAGGTACGAGTCATTCCGTGCCCATGATCGATCGGACCTGGGCGAGATCCTTTTCGGTGGTGACCTTGATGTTCTTTTCCTCCCCTTCCACCAAAGACGGCACATGGCCGTAGGCCTCGACCACGGTGCCTTCATCGGTGAAACGGGGGTCGTACGGCTGCTGAAATGCCTCCCAAAGGAGGTCCCGATGAAAGGCCTGTGGCGTTTGTACCAAGCGATAATAGCGGCGGTCCACAGTTCGACTCCCCTTGTCGGTGAGCACCCTGAGCGAACCGCCAACCGGGACGACCGGCAAGGCCGAACCGCTCTCTTCGGCTTCATCCATAACGCGATCGATGAGGGCGGTAGAGATCATTGGGCGCGCCGCGTCATGCACAGCGACAACACCCGCCGTTAGCGCCGCTTCTAAACCGTTGAACGTAGAGTGAAAACGGGTCTCCCCCCCTTTTACGATCATGTGTTCTGGCACTTCGGGGCTCTTCCCGCACAATTTCTCCCATCGGGGAATCAGGTCCGGCGCCAGCACGACGAGGCGTTCGGTCTCTGGGGAAGCCTTTTGAAAATTTTCCAACGCCCACTGCAATAGAGGCTTACCCGATAGCTCCAGGAATTGTTTCGGGGTCTCGCTGGCCATCCGAGTCCCGCGCCCCCCGGCAACTATGATGACGGATGAGCGCACTTCAGATTATAAGCATGGCATCCCCGTAGGAGAAGAAGCGATATTCCTTGTCAATGGCCTCTTTATAGGCCTCCATGACCTGTTCGTAGCCCCCAAAGGCACAGACCATCATCAGAAGGGTGGAACAGGGCAGGTGAAAGTTGGTGATAAGCGAATCCGCTATCCTGAATTGATACGGTGGGAAGATGAACTTGTTCGTCCACCCGTCGTAAGGTTTGAGTTTGGACTCCGTTGACACGGAACTCTCGATCGCACGCATCGAGGTGGTACCCACTGCACAGATCCGATTTTTTTGCTCTTTCGTACGATTGACGATGCTAGCCGCCTCCTCGGTTATGTTGACCTTTTCGGAGTCCATCTTGTGCTTGGTAAGGTCTTCCACTTCCACGGGACGGAAAGTACCGAGCCCGATATGGAGGGTAACTTCGGCAAAATTGAGCCCTTTGATCTCGAGTCGCTTCAGGAGCTCCCGGCTGAAATGGAGCCCGGCCGTGGGAGCTGCAACCGCGCCTTCGTGCTTCGCGAATATGGTCTGATAGCGTTCCGCATCCTCGGGCTCCACTTCCCGCTTGATGTATTTGGGAAGGGGCGTGTGACCAAGCTCGGTAACGGCCTTTTTGAACTCCTCATAAGGACCGTCGTGAAGAAAACGGAGGGTCCTTCCCCGCGAAGTGGTGTTGTCGATCACTTCTGCCACGAGGGAATTGTCTTCGCCGAAGTAAAGCTTGTTCCCGATCCGGATCTTCCGGGCGGGATCGACCAATACGTCCCACAACAAGCTATCCCTGTTCAACTCCCGGAGGAGGAAAACCTCGATCCGTGCCCCGGTCTTTTCCTTATTCCCGTATAGCCGGGCAGGGAAGACCTTCGTATTGTTGAGGATCATTGTATCCTGGTCATCGAAGTAATCGATCACATCCTTGAAGGTCTTGTGTTCAATGTCCCCCGTGTCCTTATGGAGGACCATCAACTTGGATTCGTCGCGATTCTTTGGGGGGTTCTGGGCTATAAGTTCCTGCGGGAGATCGAACTTGAACTGGGATAACTTCATAAATGGGTTCCGTTTTTATAAAAAGGGCGCGCGAATTTATCAAACTATTGGTTTCATGTCCTTTTTTCCTCGAGCAAAAAGTCCCGTAAGATCGAATTCTTGTCGACGTTCCGACTCTGGGAGGGGTCCACAGAAAGACGAAGGCACTGAGATCAGCGATCGAGCATAAAAGACGCTCCTTGCGTCCTAACCATTGGGACCAAGCAAATGTTCAAATGCTTCGATACGGTCCGCATCCTCGACCCTGTGAGAACCGATCCTTGTGCGTCTTAACCGGTAAAGATGGCCTGCATTTTCCAATGCTTTTCCCAGATCCCGGGCCAGTGACCGGATATAAGTGCCGGCCCCGCAGGTGATCCGAAAGTGAAGGTACGGCAATTCGAGCCCCGTCAATTCAAAGCTTTCCACCCGAACTGTCACAGGGTCGGGCATTGCGGGTTGTTCATGGCGGGCTTTTTCATAAGCCCGAACACCCTTGATCCGTTTGGCGGAGTAAGCAGGTGGTACCTGGCTGAGCTCCCCCTCAAAACAACCCATCACCTCAAGGATCCGTTCCTTATCCAGGTGATCGGTCGGAAATTGCTCGATCTCCTCCGTCTCGGTATCGAGGGAGGGGGTGGTCGCCCCGAGACGGATGGTCCCGGTATAGACTTTGTCCATTCCCTTGTATTCCTCGATCTGCTTGGTCATCCGGCCAGTACAGAGGATCAACAGACCCGTCGCGAGAGGGTCCAAGGTCCCGGCATGCCCCACCTTGAGTTTTTTTAGGCCATACGCCTTCCGAAGCATCCCCCTGATCTTGTTGACCACATCGAAGGAAGTCCAGTTCAGGGGTTTATCGATCAGGAGGACTTCGCCAGCGACCGGATCCAGTTCCCTTTTCCTATCCCGCATACAGAACACGCTTCTGACCGGTCCCTAACACTCGAACCGCGAAAAGAGGTCACGCTTTTTCAAGGACCGTGGCGTATCCCTGGCCCACACCCACGCACATGGTGACGAGGGCGTATTTTTTCTGTTGTTCGACCAACTCCTCAGTGGCTGTTTGAAGTATACGCGTCCCGGACATTCCCAATGGGTGCCCCAGAGAAATGGCCCCACCGTTCGGATTGATACGGGAATCATCATCAGACAACCCCCATTCCCGGATACAGGCAAGGCTCTGGGCCGCAAAGGCCTCATTGATCTCGATGATATCCATATCATCAATCGTAAGGCCGGCTCTTTTCAATGCCTTGTTCGAAGCTTCCACCGGACCGATCCCCATAATGGCGGGCTCAACGCCGACCACACCGGAGGAAAGGATCCGTGCTTTCGGCTTAAGGCCCCGTTTTTCAGCACTTTCCCCGGATGCGATCAGCATTGCCCCGGCCCCGTCATTCAGTCCGGAAGCATTCCCGGCGGTCACGGTTCCTTCTTTCGCAAAAGCAGGTCTCAACTTGGCCAGTTTCTCCTCGGTCGTATCGGGCTTGAGGAATTCATCCTTATCAAAAACAATAGGATCGGCTTTGCGCTGCGGGATCTCAACAGACACGATCTCCCGGTCGAAGCGTCCAGTTCCCTGGGCTTTTTTGGCTTTGCTCTGGGACCAGATCGCGAACTTATCTTGGTCCGCCCGCTTCACATCATAACGCTGGGCCACGTTCTCGGCGGTCTCACCCATGGAATGAGTGCCGTAGATCTCCTCCATCCTGGGGTTCACGAAGCGCCACCCGAAGCTGGTATCGTATATTTTGGAATCGTTCCCGAAAGGCTTGCTGGCCTTTGAAATGGCGTAAGGGCCGCGTGTCATGTGCTCCACCCCTCCGGAGATAAAGAGGTCACCCTCTCCCAACCGAATGGCACGGGATGCATGAATGGCAGTTGCCATGCTGGAGGAACACAAGCGATTGATGGTCTCCCCGGGAACGCTCTGGGGAAGACCGGCCAGAAGCAGGGCCATTCGGGCCACATTGCGATTATCCTCGCCGGCCTGATTGGCACAACCGAAGAGAACATCCTCGATGGCCTCCGGAGCAACTTCCTTGTTCCGCTTCATCAATTCCTCGATGGTCAGGGCTGCGAGATCGTCGGCCCGCACCGGTGAAAGGCTTCCGCGGAAGCTGGCGATCGGTGTTCGTATGGCATCTATAATGTACGCATCCATAATACTCGGTTTTAAATCTTATTCAACAATTAGACCCTTTACGTGTGAATTCGTTAACATACGATATCGAATGCTATTTTTTATTTAATTGAAAAAGGAGTTTTTTACACAAACCGATACCTCCCTATTGCCGGTGTTTCTGCAAAAAACGCGACTGCCAAACCTTCTGTAACATGCTCGGACAACCTTTGGGATACGGGCCTTTATCTTTCACTCATCGAACCAGCTCTTCCCTGTTCGGTATACGATCCCCTTGAAAAGGGCCACCTTGGCTCCGTCCTGCTTCGTGATCGTGATGTAGTAGACCCCGGTCTTTTTGGTGAGGCCCGCTTCTTCAGCCACGGCCGTGATCGTATCCCCTTCCTTCACCGACTCGAGGTAGGACATGGAAGCCTCGATGGAAACACTTTTGATCCCATGAGAATTGGCCGCAAAGGCCAATGCGCTATCGGCAAGGGAAAAAGCGATGCCGCCGTGCAGAATATCGAAGCCATTGAGCATCTCTCCCCGGATCTTCATCCGGAGTTTGGACGTGCCCGGCCCATCCGCCAGGCGTTCGATACCAAGCCATTGGCTGAAAGGATCGTTGTTGTACATGCGGTCCACCACCTTCTTCGGGGTGGCGGGATCGGTCTCGGGGGAAGCGCTTGCCATATGCTTTAGGGTTTGAATGATCCTGCTTTGAAGGGAAAGGCTTCAGAAAAAACGTTCCCCGTTGCGGACCATCCTTTTCAAAAGGGGGCTCGGCCGGTAACGATCCTCCCCGTACTCCTCTTGAAGGGTTTGGAGAGAACTTAACACATTGTCGAGCCCTTTTTCATCCCCCCATTCGAGCAACCCTTTGGGGTAATTCACGCCCTTCTTCATAGCCAGGTCCAGGTCCTTTTTGGAAGCCACATTGAGGAAAGCGGCTTCAGCGGCCTCATTGACGAGCATAACGACGATGCGGTCGAGGATCTGTTCGGCAAGTTTCTCGTCGGTGTCGGGTTCCGGGTTCTGAGTGTTCTCCCCGTGATCGTAAAAGCCCCTACCGGTCTTTTTGCCAAGGAGACCCGCCTCAACCATCCTTTTTTGTGTGAAAGAGGGCTTGTAGCGGGGGTCGTAGAAAAATTCGGTAAAGAGGGTCTCGGTGACCTTGAAATTGACGTCGTTGCCGATGAAATCCATCAAAGTGAAAGGCCCCATTCGAAAACCACCTTTTTCGGTCATGATCCGGTCGATAGTGGCCACATTCGCCAGGCCTTCTTCGTAAATGCGAAGAGCCTCCCCGTAAAATGGCCTGGCCAAGCGATTCACGATGAAACCGGGCATATCCTTGGCAAGCACGGTCACTTTGCCCCAATCGTCCATCAGAGCCTTCACATCCCGTACCATATCCCCGTCACTTGTGACGGCCGGTATGATCTCGACCAGGGGCATAAGGGGTGCGGGATTGAAAAAGTGGGTTCCCATGACCCGTTCGGGTCGATCGCAGGCGGAGGCTATGGCCGCGATCGAAAGGGAGGAGGTATTCGTGGCCAACACACAATCATCCCCCACCAAAGGCTCCAACTCCCGGAAAAGGCTACGTTTGACCTCCATGTCCTCAACCACCGCCTCCACGACCATACGGCAATCCTTGAAATCCGGAAGGTCCGCCGTGAACTCGATACGGCCCATGACCGCTTTCTTCTCATCCTCACTCATCCGAGCTTTCTCGACCTGCCTGGCGAGGATCTTGTCGAGCTTATCGCGGGCTTGCTCGAGGGCCTCTTTCTTGACATCGTACAACACCACATTGTGGCCGTTCTGAGCGGCCAGTTGCGCAATGCCGGAGCCCATTGAGCCGGATCCGGCAATGCCGATCCTTGTTTCACTGTTTACTGTTGTCATATCGTGAATCCCTTCGAATTCATTCAAAAATACCTGTTTGGTAAAACCCCGAATGACGATCTCCAAATTTCAATGATCAAAACACCCCGTTTTTCCAATAGCCATTGGCCAGCAGCTATTGGCCAGTGACTGAACGGGTTTGGAACCTGAACCATTGAAAATTGAGGATCGTTCGAGATTTGAAATTTGTCATTTGAGATCTCAGAAGTCAACGCGACCAGAGCGCCTCACTCTCCCTTGAATTCCGGTTTCCTCTTTTCAAGGAAAGCCTGGACCCCTTCTTTGAAATCCTTTGTTTTGCCTGCTTCTGCCTGGAGTTCCTCTTCCACTCCCAACTGATCCTCAAGTGTGTTGTTCATCCCTTTGTTAATGGCCTTTTTGGTAAGCCCCAACCCACGGGTGGGCATTTTGGCCAATTTCTCTGCGATCTTGAGGGCTTCTCCTTCCATTTCTTCATCGCTACAGGCTTTATAGATCAGGCCCAGATCGGCCGCTTCTTCGGCCGTGACCTTTTCTCCGAGCATGGTCATGGCCATGGCTTTTTGATGGCCCACCAAGCGGGGCAAGAAGTAGGTTCCCCCGCTGTCCGGGATTAGGCCAATGTTGCTGAAAGACTGAATGAACTTGGCTGAAGCCACCGCAAGGGTGATGTCACAGGCATAGGCAATGTTGGCCCCGGCACCCGCAGCGGTTCCGTTCACCCCACAGATGACAGGTTTTTCAAGCTTCCTCACCCTTTGTATGATCGGGCTGTAAGTCGTCCGAACGATCTCGGCAATATCAGGTGCTTCGTGCTGGGTCGCCTCTTCCAGGTCCTGGCCAGCACAGAAACCTTTTCCTTCTCCTGTGAGATAGACCGCACCGATGCTTTTGTCATCCCGGCACTGATCCAACGCCCTTTGGACCTCTTTGGCCATGGGGATGTTGAAGCTGTTCATGACGTCCGGGCGATTCAGGATGATCCTGCCAACATTGTTCTTTACCTCAAAGCGAATGATCTCGAAATCCATAAAGCTGGGATTTTGGCGGGATAAAATTAAAAAAAGATCCTTTGCTTATCTTCGTTATAAGGTAACAAAAGGATCTGTTTTATGATACCCCGATCCAAGATCGACGAGATCTTCCAGGCCACCAGCATCGAAGAAGTGATCGGGGATTTCGTCCAGCTCAAACGTTCCGGCTCTAATCTCTCCGGACTCAGCCCGTTCACCGACGAGCGGACCCCCTCCTTCATGGTCTCTCCCTCCAAACAGATCTTCAAGGATTTTAGCTCCGGGAAAGGAGGCAACGTGGTCAATTTCCTCATGGAGCACGAGCAAATGACCTATCCGGAGGCCCTTCGTTATCTGGCCGATAAATACAATATCGAGATCCAGGAGACCGAGGCGAGCGACGAAGAGAAGCAAGAACAATCCTTGCGCGAGAGCCTTTATGTGGTGACCAGCTTTGCCGAACGGAGCTTCATGGAAGAACTACATAATAGCGATGAAGGGCGCTCAGTGGGTTTGAATTACTTTCTAGAAAGGGGCTTCACCCAAGCGATCATTGAACGCTTTCGGGTCGGTTATGCACCCGATAGCTGGAACCATTTCCTGAACAAGGCCAAAAAGGAGGGCCATAAGCTCGATTACCTCGAAAAGGCCGGCCTGATCCGGAGCAAAGGGGAACGGCATTACGACTTTTTCCGGGGCCGCGTGATCTTCCCGATCCACAATCTCACCGGCCGCCCCGTGGCTTTCGGGGGCCGGATCCTCCGCAAGGACAGCAATGCCCCGAAATATCTCAATTCCCCGGAGAGCCCGATATACGACAAGAGCAGGACCCTTTATGGGCTTTACTTCGCTAAAAAACCCATTTCCAACAATGACAATTGTTACCTGGTGGAAGGCTATACGGATGTCCTCGCCCTCCATCAGGCTGGGGTGGAGAACACTGTTGCTACGGCCGGAACCTCCCTCACCCGGGAACACATCAAGCTTATCCGCCGCTATACAAGGAACGTGACCATACTATTCGACGGGGACCGCGCCGGGATCGAAGCCTCCTTCCGGAGCATCGACATGTTCCTGGAAGAAGAAATGGCGATCAAGGTCGTTCTTTTTCCGGAAGGCGAGGACCCCGATACTTACTCAAAAAGGGTTTCTTCCGAGGAGCTTCAGACCTTCCTCTCCGAAAATGCTCAGGATTTCATCACCTACAAGGCCGGACTTCTGGCCGATAAGACCCGGAACGATCCCACCGAACGCGCCAAGATGATCCACGAGATCGTGGGGTCCATCGCCCTTATCCCCGACCACGTTCTCCGCTCCCTCTATATCAAGGAATGCAGTGAAGTTCTGGCCATGGAAGAAGAGGCCCTGATCAGCGAGGTGAACAAGGTCCGCCGCAAAAGGTTCCACAAGGAAAAGAAGCGCCAAAGCCAGCGACCCCCGGAAGAGGTAGAGGCCGAAGAAGCGCAGTTGGAGCAAAGCGCGGACGGGAAACGAAGCGCTCAACTTCAGACCGGTAGCGAGGACAGCTGGTACCACTACGAACAGGAGGTCGTTCGCTTGTTGCTTTTGCACGGTGACAAAGAACTTCGCTTTCAGGTCTACAGGGGGGATGAGGAGAGCGCAGAAGAAGGGCGAGACACTCCGAATGAAGTCGATCTACGAGTAGCGGACCGCATCGTCAATGAGCTCGATAAGGACGAGATCGAGTTTCAAACCCCGGCCCATCGAACGGTATACGAAGAATTCCGGAAAGCCGTACAGGCAGGGGCGGAACTTCCCGACCAAGGGACCTTCTGTGGCCACAGCAACGAATCGATCCGGAATCTGGCCACTTCCCTCATTGAAAGCCCCTATGAACTTAGCCACAAATGGGAGGAGCGTTATTCGATCTTCACCACAACGGAGGAGATGCAGTTGAAATATGCCGTGAACCACGCCATTTATTCCCTTAAGCTCTGGAAGGTCACGGAAATGATCGAGGGGCTTCGGGAGCGTATGCGCCAGTGCGAACGGGAGGAGGAAAGTATTCAGCTCATGGCGGAACAAAAACAACTCGAAGAGGCCAAACGATTCTTTTCCAAAGAAATGGGACGGAAAGTTCTTAAATAGTCCGTTTGTAAAGGGGTCACGCAGGGGCGCAGAGAAGCCCCAAAGCCACAGCGTTCTCGTTATTCCATTCTTATGAATGGAGGCACGGTGAATATCCGAGAAAAACGTAAAAAACCGGAATAAACAGACAGTCGTGTCCGAACGTAAAAGAAAAGCGCACCAACGCAGGAAGAAACCCTACACAAGGGACGGACGGGCACCGATCCCGGTCAAAGAGGAGACCTCCTACCTCATGAGCCGGATCGGCGGTAAAAATACCAATCCGGAGGTCCGCTTCCGAAAGGCCTTATGGCACAGTGGCATCCGGGGTTACCGCTTGCACTGGAAAAAAGCACCGGGCAATCCCGATATCGCCTTTCCCGGACGCAAGGTCGCCATCTTCATCCACGGCTGCTACTGGCATCGCTGTCCTCATTGCAATCCCTCAACACCCAAAAGCAACCGGGCATTCTGGGAGGAGAAGTTCCGGAAGAACGTAGAGCGGGACAAGAAAAAGCGAGCAGCCCTTGAAGCGGATGGGTGGTCTGTACTGACCGTTTGGGAGTGTCAGATCAAAAAGAACCTGGAAGATCAGGTGGAAAGGGCCAGGGCCATGATCAGCAAGGAGCTGCGGACTTGATATCCTTCACTTCCAATTGGAGCTTCACTTGGCCGTTCCATTCATTTTCCCCCACTGAATAGACCACATCGAAAGGGTCCCCTGCGATCACGTGGTCGATCCGGTCAGCCAGACCGAAACCGATGGCCTCGATCTTGGGAGAAGAGTAGCCCGCGGGGGATACCAGCATTTTGAGGTGATCCCGTTCTTTCCCAACAGCCCGGCATGCGTCAGCAACGATCCCGCGCGACAGAAAGACCGGCTCCGGGTTTCCCGGACCAAAGGGGGCGAATTGTTTCAGGATATGATAAAACCCACTCGTGATATCCTCAAGTTCGAGTTCCTCATCAACCTGAACCTCGGGGACGAGTTGCTCATCATTAAGAGCTTCCCGGACCACTTGTTCAAAACGCTCACTAAAGGCATTCACTTGTTCCTCTTTGAGGGTGACCCCGGCGGCGTGCTGATGCCCCCCGAATTGTTCCACCAGATCGGAACATTGCTGGATCGCCCAATACACATCAAGGTCCCTGACAGAGCGGGCAGAACCAGTAACCACGCCGTTGGAGCGGGTCATGATGATGGTCGGGCGATAATAGGACTCCATTAGGCGTGAGGCCACGATCCCCACCACCCCCTTGTGCCAATCCGCTTTGTACAAAACGGTAGTGGCCGCTTTATGAAGCTCCTCGTTATCTTCAAGGAGGGTGAGGCATTCCCGGGTAATCCCCCGGTCCAGGTCCTTTCGGTATTCGTTGGCTGCTTGGATCGCTCTTCCTGACTCCCGAGCCTTTTCCATGTCCTTTGTAAGAAGGAGCTCAACGGCTTTGCGCCCTGCATCGATCCTCCCTGCTGCATTGATACGGGGGCCGAGGACAAAGACCACGTCCCGAAGATCCACCGTGTTCTTTTTCAACCCGGCAGACTCGAACATGGCCCGAACCCCGGGCCGCGGATATTCATTCAGCTGCTCGAGCCCCTTCTGGGCCAGTATTCGGTTCTCTCCGGTAACCGGTACGATATCCGCCCCGATGCTGATCGCTACCAGATCGAGGTAGTCAAAGGCCGTTCCGGAAGAGAGTCCCCATTTCTCGGAAAGGGCACAGACCAATTTGAAGCCCACGCCACACCCGGATAGTTCCCTAAAAGGATAAGTGCACCCTTCCTGTTTGGGGTCGAGCACCGCAACAGCCGATGGAAGCATGGAACCGGGGCGATGATGGTCACACACGATCACATCCACCCCTTTATCACAGGCGTATTCCACTTCATCCAGTGCCTTGATCCCGCAATCCAGCGCGATCACGAGAGAGCATTCGTCCGCTTCCGCCTTTTCCATCCCTTCCTTGGAGATCCCATAACCCTCCTTGTAACGGTCGGGAATGTAATATTGGACCGCATTGA
>CAYVSK010000065.1:0-2032 GCA_964453635.1 uncultured Weeksellaceae bacterium
CGGGCAACGGGAAGATCCAGAAATAACCCGGCAGGGTTTCCTTATTGAAGTGCAGTTCGATGAAGTTTTGTTCGTGGCATCCACGAACACCTTTGTAATACGCACGCAGACCTGCACAGTGATGAGCCCGGTCCAGCTCATGTCCGGCAAGGGTCTTGGCTGTAATGGAGCGCTCTCCCTCGGCCCCGACCACCATCCGGGTCTGGATGGTAAAGGGGTTCTTGTCCTTCCCCTCCGCGTTTATGGCGATCTTTCCTCCTTTTCGTTCGATGGATCGGACACGGGTCCCCAAGAGCGTATGGGCATATGAGGGGTCCAGTCGTTTCACCAGAAAATTGTCAAAATCCTCTCTTGTGGCAACGAAACCGGGTGCATGCTCGAGGCGCTCTGGCCGCATGGTGAAAGGAATGTCCACATCCTTCCCGTTCGGGGCAAAGAACTTGACCCCCCAACTGTCGAGGTACGTGCTTCCTGTTTCCTCGATCTGCTCGATGAGCCTGCCATCGAGCTTTTTAAGGACCGATTTTACCTTCCCGCTGAGCGCATCGCCACAGACCTTGTCCCGCGGGAAATCCGAACGGTCCACGACCACGTGGGGAATCCCTTCCTGGGCCAGGAACATGGAGGTGCTGGCCCCGGAAGGTCCGGCACCGATGATGCATACATCGGTCTCGATGGGTTGCTTCGACGAACGGCTCACGGGGTCAAGATATCATGAGAGGCTCTGCCCTTCAGCGGTCGTGATAAAAATAGGGGATCTTGCCTGAATTGAGACCCCTGGATATGCCTTATCCGATCACCCCCGATCCGATCAATTCATCGCCGTCGTACCAGGCGGCGAATTGGCCCGCGGCAATGCCACGCTGGGGTTCATCGAATACAAGGTGCAAGCCATCCTCGTAACGATGCGCCGTGCCTTCCTGAAGCGGTTGCCTGTGGCGGATTCGTATGGAGAACCTTTCGGATTCGCCTTCCTGGAGGGCGCGGTCGGGTCGAACCCAGTGGAGGTCTGTGGAGGGAATGATAAGCCCCGATCTGTAAAGCCCGGGATGGTCGTTCCCGCGGCCCGCATAAAGGATGTTCGTTTCTACATCCTTGCCGATGACAAAGAGGGGATCACCAGTGCCGCCGACCCCAAGCCCGCGCCGTTGGCCGATGGTAAAGAAGTGGGCGCCTTTGTGGGTCCCGACCTCCGTCACTTCCTTGGCCTCGCTAAGTGCATGAGCATTGGTCAGGGAAAGAAGGCCATTTGGGTGAGACCCGGTCCCGTTGATGTTGAAAATGGCATCTTTCCGGGATATTTCCAGGATCCTACCTTCCTTCGGGGCCAACCTTTGTTGAAGGAATTCCGGAAGGTGTACCTGGCCCACGAAACAGAGCCCCTGACTGTCCTTCTTGTTGGCCGTGTTCAGTCCCCGGTCGAAAGCGATCTTCCTGACCTCGGGCTTGGTCAGTTCACCCAGGGGAAAGAGCGCGTATTTCAACTGCTCCTGCGTTACCTGGCACAGAAAGTAACTTTGGTCCTTGTTGGTATCAACACCGCTGAGCAGCCGGTAATAAGTGCCTTTCTCCGTACTGAAGACCTTTTTTCGGCAATAGTGGCCGGTGGCCACGTGGTCCGCTTTTAATCGCAGGGCTGCCTCTAAGAAAAGGTCGAACTTGATCTCCCGGTTGCAAAGGACGTCCGGGTTCGGAGTGCGGCCCGCTTCATACTCGCGGAACATGTAATCCACGACCCTCGTTTTATAAGCTTCGCTCAGATCGATGGTCTGAAAGGGGATCTCCAGCTTTTCGGCCACCCGCAGGGCATCATTGCTGTCCTCGATCCATGGGCATTCCCGGCTTTCGGTGACCGAATCATCGTGCCAGTTCTTCATGAAAAGACCGATCACCTCGTAGCCCTGATCCTTCAAAAGGGCTGCTGCGACGCTCGAATCAACGCCGCCCGACATCCCGATGACGACTCTTTTGGCCATACCGGTGCAAAGGTAGTAAGCCGGGAAGGGAAGGTGAGCAGTCGGCGGTCCAATAA
>CAYVSK010000065.1:2132-14719 GCA_964453635.1 uncultured Weeksellaceae bacterium
CCGGTGCAAAGGTAGTAAGCCGGGAAGGGAAGGTGAGCAGTCGGCGGTCCAATAAAAGGGGATGGGGGAGGAAATTTTGATCATAAAAGAACAAGTGTAAAAGGATCGGTGTTGTTCTTTCCCACCTTTGGGATCTGACCGTGCGC
The DNA here is from genome assembly GCA_964453635.1 of uncultured Weeksellaceae bacterium. GTDB lineage: Bacteria > Bacteroidota > Bacteroidia > Flavobacteriales_D > CAYVSK01 > CAYVSK01. The sequence continues at coordinate 2,279 of CAYVSK010000065.1, forward strand.
CGTTATCGTCATATCTTGTTCGACTTGGACCGGACCCTCTGGGATTTCGAAGCCAATTCTCTCGATACCCTGCGGGAATTGTACTGGGAATGGGCCTTGTGGGAGTCCGGTATCCCCTCTCTGGATGAATTCATCGGGGTTTACCGGACCGAGAATGAAGCCTGCTGGGAGGCCCTCCGAAAGGGTGAGTTGGACAAAAAGAATACACGGGAACTTCGTTTCAAAAGGACCCTGGAGCGCTTTGACAACAAGGATGATGAGCTTGCTGGAAGACTTGCGGATGCGTATCTGCGGCGAACCCCGTTTAAAAAGGGGCTGATCCCGAACACAATGGAACTCCTGGAAGGGATCCGGGACCACTTTTACCTCCATATCGGGACCAATGGTTTCACCGATACCCAGGCCATAAAAATGGACCGTTCCGGGTTAACGCCTTACTTTCAGGAGGTCGTGACCTCGGATGGGGCCGGTTTTCAAAAGCCGGACCCCCGTTTTTTCGATGCCTTCCTGAAGCGGATCGACGGGGCCAGAGGGGACTGTTTAATGGTCGGTGATGATGTGGATGTGGATATGGAAGGGGCCAGACGTTCTGGTATCGATCGGGTCCTTTTCGATCCTGCCAAGCGTTTCAATGGGGAAGCTTCTGTCAACCTGGTGGTCATGGATCATCTCGAGCTGCGGGATTGGTTGATGGGCATGATCACCAGGTGAGCCGCTGGTCGTCCGCCGCCATTTTGAGCATTTCTTCGTATACCCGTGTCCATCCTGTCCAGGGCGTTTTCTCGCTAAGGGATTCGTTGTGCCACAGACTGATGAAAGTTCCCTTTACGCTGCGAACGGTCTGGACAAGGTCCCGGATCTGCTCGATGGCTTCTTCCGGGGTGAGCTCGAGGTAGTAGAGCAGGGTGGCATCCATGACCGTAAAAGGGAATATCCGGAGTTTGGTCGGGAGTTCCAGGTCGATGTCGTAGTAGAGGTAGGGCGTGCAAGTCCCCGCTCGGAAACCGTTCTCGGATGCGAATCCCATGGTGTGATCCTCCGTAATGCCGGCGTTCAACAACATTTGATAAGTCTCCGGAAAGCGCAGAATGAGAAAATGTTGGCGGCTTCGGGTGATATCCCGCTTTACAATGTTGGCCAGACGCCTGATCTCGATGGGTAGTTTTTGGGGTTTGAGGTTGGAGTTGTAGGAAGGATGGATCCCCACTTTGGCATAATCCCCGAGGTACTGGATGAGAGAGCGTAGTCGTTCGCTCGTATAAGGGACGTTCTTATCGTTTAGCCCATAATCGCCGAGAAGAAAGAAAAAGACCATTTCGACCTGGTAGGTCCGGCGCATGGCCAGCAGCTGGTCGTAGGTATCATAAGGGTCGGGGGTTTTCCCGGATACCGCGCGGACCCGTTCGACCATTTCATCTTTTCGCCGGTTGAAAAGGGAGCGCAGCAGTCCGCCCACGGTCCTTACGACACCCTTCTCCCGGTAAGCAAAAGCGTTGTCGATATCAACGGTCGATAGGTAGCGATATTCCCGGTTCGGGAACCGATAGCCCGGGAAGAGGTCCTGGAGCCTCGAGCGGAGGTACAGAGCCCAGTGGTCCACCACCGGCTTCCGGAGGAAACCTTTTCGATAGGCCATGCTGAGTGGAGCCCTGAAGCGCCCGAACTCATCACTGGTATGGGGCTGGTATTCCTCGTATCGGGTCACCATCCAGAAAGCCGCGGAAAAAGGGTCAAAAGGGAAACTTTCCAGGCCGGTCCGGTAGAGACAATCCATCCCTTCCCATTCGAAATGATCCGGTTCCCCCTCACGGATGCGTCTCTGTTCGAGCAATCCCGCCGGTTGGATGTGAAGGCCGTCACCCAGGGATCCCTCCGAATAGCAGACCTTAGGCCCGTCAAAATTCCGGAACCGCTCGGGTTCGTCCGTAACACTCGCTTCATCCTTCAGGAGGTCCCGGAAGAGAAGGGAGGTGGTGTATCGCAATCTTTTCGTGAGTTGAGGGGAATAGACAAGGATCATAAGGTCAATTATAAGCGATCGCGAGGATCCTGCCCACTCCTTCTTAGAACATCGTTATATTCGTACCCGCTAAAAATTCGAAGAGAAGAACGCCATGCCGAATATTCAATCAGCCAGTAAAAGGGTACGGAAAAGCCACAAACAGCGCTATCACAACCGCTATTACCACAGGACCGCCCGGAACGCCATTAAGCGATTGCGCAATACGACCGACAAGACCGAAGCCCAGAAGATGTTGGTGGATATTACTGGACAGTTGGATAAACTGGCCAAACGAAAGATCATTCACAAGAACAAGGCCGACAATTTAAAGTCGAAGCTCGCCCGCCACGTGAATCAGCTCTGAGGCCCTGACCACGAGATCTGCATAGATCGGTCTGAAAGCTCGCCTTGGCGGGCTTTTTTTTTGTTCTTGACCCCGCTCTACCTTCGCTTTCCGAAAAAACCATTTCATGGAGGATCTTCATACCATCCGGCAATGGGCGGAGGACGACAGACCCCGGGAAAAATTCCTGAACAAGGGGAGACAGGTGCTCTCTGATGCTGAATTGCTGGCCATTATGCTCAATAGTGGGGACCAAAGGTCGTCTGCCGTGGAGTTGGCCCGGCGGGTGTTGAAACAAAACGGGGATCGTCTCAGTGAGCTTGGGCGCTCCACAGTTAAGGACCTCAAAGGGATCAACGGGATCGGTGAGGCCAAAGTGATCACCCTGCTCGCTGTCCTCGAGCTTGGTCGAAGGAGACGGGCGGAAAGACCCCAGAAAAAGAAAAAGGTTACGGGGAGTGAAGAGGTCTTCGAAGTGTTTCATGGCGTTCTCGGGGACCTCCCCCACGAGGAATTCTGGATCATCCTCCTCAACCGGGCCAATCAGCTTCTGGACAAACACCTGATCAGTCGCGGGGGGATCAGTGGTACCATCGCCGATACCAGGATCATTTTCAAATTGGCCATCGATGGACTTGCATCATCGGTCATTCTGTGCCACAATCATCCCTCCGGCAACCTGAAGCCCAGCAAGGCCGATATCGACCTGACCAAGCGGCTTTCTGATGCGGGAACGGTCATGGACATTCCGGTGCTCGATCACCTGATCGTGAGTGATGAGGGATATTACAGCTTTGCGGATGAAGGGCGGTTGTGACCCGTGCTTTGCGCAATGCGTCCTTTCAAAAAGGACGCTTGGAGAATCATAGCTTATATCAAGCCTGATCGAAAGGGTTCACCACTGAACGACACTTGCCCGAAGAGAAAAAACGGCCCACGGAGTGCCCCCGACGCGTGAGTTCGTTGGCCAACGAATCATCGGCCCCGTATCGGTGATGGAAGCCTACGGTCGTTGAAAGAATGGAGGACTGGTCATTGTTGGAATGTTCCATGACGTACCTGCAACTTTCCTGTAGTTCGGTGTCGAGTGTAAGAATGGTTTGCGGGGGTTGAAGCAGGATCGTTTCGATCGCCCTTAATGCGGCTTTTTCGGTCTGGCCCCTTTTTTGGAGCACAGGGGAAGGCAATCCCAGCATATCGGCCCTTTCCTGGTCCCTTTGACCATCCTTGCTCTCCACGAGCTTGATACCGGGTATGAAGCCCTTCCGCTTGGCAGTTCCCAATATCCCCGATATCCTCTCCATCGCGTCGCGGCGGTTCATGTTGATCGTATAATGAAAGATCGCTTCCTTTTGGTTGAAATGCTCCATTATTTGGAGGGCAAGCTTGTCCATTACGCTGGAAATGGACCAATCCGCAGCGTCCAGATAGACCCGGACCCGGTGGTGCTGAGCGAGTTGCCCGATCCGCTCGAACTCTTGTTCGATCCGCTCGTAAACGGGACGGTCCGCCCGTTTCTCAGCAACCTCTGCATTGGCCGTCACGAGCGCGGCCTTTTCACATAGACTGCTGGCCTTCAGGCATACCTGGGATATGTAGCGGTTGCCAGCTGCCCGCACGATGGCCCGATAGATCTCTTCTCGCTCCTGGTTCCCTTCCTTGAAAGTGGAGCGAAGCTCGGGGAGCGCTTCCCCTCGCTCGCGAGTGGACCGGATAAGGGGAAGAATGTTCAGACTGTCCGGTGTCTTTTGGGGTCGGTGATAAGCCACCTTTTGATAGGGGTTGCGTATGAGTCGCTCCATGAACCCGGCGCCTGGTAGGCGCATCTTCAGGGCGAACATCAGGAGGCGTGAAAGGATAAGTTGAATGCCCCCCTCTCCCAGAAGCCTTTTTAAGGGGCCACCGCGCTTTTTCTGTTCCGTTTCCTGGTGGCGGGAATGGTTTTTTCGGTCCTTCCGGCCGCTTTTCCCTGCTTTTTTGTGGGCATTATGTTCGGGGCTTTCCGCCATGGGTCTTTTCCTGAACTGTAGCTGTTCTTTTCCGCTTAACCTTCAATACGGAAAGGGGTAGGGAGGGGGTTGTCCGAATGAACGCTCAATTTTTACGAGGAATATGGGCTTGCTTGGTCCAATACCTGAGCAAGTCTTCTTCATGACCGCTTGATCCCCTTTTCGGGGGTCTTCTTGCCAGTACTTCTCTTCTTTTCCTTCTCCTTACTGGTTTCATTGCTCTTTTTCAGGGTGAAACAGTCATCGCTCCGGATGGCGGTGAAATGTTCGGCCTCATCCTTTAAAATGGCTGCTGTGGTCCTCTCCACGGAAGCGATCTCGACCCTTATGCCGTCGAATTGAAGGTGTCGGACGAGTTCTACGTAGTCCTGGTCCCCGGAAAGGATGATGATCGTATCCACCTTTTGGGAGACCTGAATCGCATTGATCGCAAGGGGAATGTCGGCAGATTTGTGGCAGGGGACCACACTGCCGTGAAAATGTTCCCGCAACCGTTCACTGAGCTTTTTGGAAATATTCCGGCCCTCGCGGAAATACATGAGGCGACTAAGGGCCCGGTCCCCGATGATCTTGGGGATAAAGGTGTCAAAATCGATCATGGCATTGGTGGTCCCCAGCATATCATGAATGCTCTTCTCGATATTGTTCCCGTCGATGAGAACAGCGACCGATTGGTCGATCCGAATGTCGTTGTTGAGCGGCATATATTTTATCTTTCGGCATCCAAGGTAAAGGAAAATCATTGGGGTTGGACATTGCGCTTATCGAACCGTTTTTCGGGGAATCCCATGCCAAGTGGATGCGGATCCTAATGGAAAGGAGTCGCCACCAATTCCGGTCTTATACCCTCGAAGGAAGGAATTGGCGATGGCGGATGCGGGGTGGGGCGATCGAACTGGCCGCCCGCTTCAATGACGCAAATGAACGACCCGACCTGATCCTCGCCACGGACATGCTCGACCTCTCCACATTTTTGGCCCTTAGCAGAGAGCGGACGAATGGCGTGCCGACAGTGGTCTATTTTCACGAGAATCAACTGATGTATCCCTGGAAAGGACAGGAACAGGGGACGATCGGAAAAGAACAGGCCCATTACGGGTTGATCAATTATACAACGGCCCTTTCCGCGGACCGTCTCTTTTTCAATTCGGAATTTCACCAGCAGGGCTTTTTTGAGGCGTTGCGGTCCTTTCTTCAGCGATTCCCCGATCATCAGACCCTTGAAGAACTGGACGGCCTTCCCGGCAAATCCGCTGTCCTCCCCCTGGCCATGGAATTGAGAGCCCTGGACCGAAACGCTCAGGGACCCTCCGGAAAAGGGGAAGGAGCTCCGCTGATCCTATGGAATCATCGCTGGGAATTCGACAAGGCGCCGGAACGCTTTTTCCGGGTACTTTACCGGCTGGCCGAAGAGGGGTATCCTTTCAGGCTCGCAATTCTTGGGGAATCCCCGGACAAAAAGGAGCCTGAGGCTTTCCGCGAGGCGCGGGAAAGGTTGGGGGATCATATCGTGGCTTATGGCTACCGGGATGCTTTCGAGGATTATGTCCAGTGGTTACACGCAGCGGACATCCTTCCGGTCACGGCTGACCAGGATTTTTTCGGAGGGAGTGTTGTGGAAGCCATTTATTGCGGAACCTGGCCCATTTTGCCGGACCGCCTTGCTTATCCGGAACACATACCGGCATCCGAAAGAAAGGATCATCTCTACCGAGATGAGGGTGAGCTTGTCGATCGCTTGCGGGACCTTCTTTCAGATCCGGAAAAACTCGCTACGAAGAACATTCGCCACTGGGTCGAACAGTACGATGCGAAAGTGCTTGTTCCCCGATACGATGAAGCTTTGGAGGAAGCCGCAAGGTTCAGTCGTCCTGACTCCCGAACACCTCCTTGAGGAGGTCCGTAACACGGGCAGCTGGGTCTTCCCGGATCTCCGCCTCCTTTTCCGCGATCAGAACGAATAACCCGTCCAAAGCACGATCCGTGATGTATTGCTCAAGGTCGGGGTCGACCTTCTCTTGGCCGGTCAGGGTGGTGGATTGATTGTAAGTAGAGGCCAAGGGTTGCCAGTATTTCGCCACCCGAACTTCTTCCATGGCATCTTCCACGACCGGTTTGAATTCGGCTTCGAGGGTGTCGTGGGTCGCTTCCTCCAGATAGCGCGTGGCCGCATCATCCGCCCCCTCAAGGATCTCTTTGCCTTCTTTTACGCTCATGTTCTTGACGGCGTCCACAAAAATGGGCGTGGCCTTTTCGGAGGCTTTTTCAGCGGCCCGGTTCATCTTTACCTCGAACGTTCTCACTTTTTCTTCCATGCCCACGTCCATGGCTTTTTCTTTCACTTCTTCGGCCTCGGGCGGAAATGGTATCCGGATCTTCGGGTTCTTGTTGAACCCGTCCACGGCAGAAGCTTTCTCGGCCGATTCTTCGGCCCCCACTTCGAGGGCCTCCTTGAGGCCGTCGACGATCTCTTCTTCGCTCAAGGCATCGTCATCACCAACGATCTCTTTTTTCTTTTCCTGGGCTTTTTCCGTGGCATCCTCGAGGTCGAGTTGCCCACTGCAGGCACTGACGATAGTGAAAAAAACGAGGAAGCATAGGGGACGGACAAAGAGCTTTGTTTCCATGGCGATCGGTTTTTCTTCATGTTGAACAAAGTTCCTGCCAAAAAGCTTAACTTGGATCCGGTCAAGCGTTGGAACCCGTTGCAGGCAGAGATCATATCCATAGGAGATGAATTGCTCATCGGGCAGACCCTCGATACCAATGCCCATTGGCTCGGGGATCGCCTGTCTGCCCTCGGTTTACGGGTCGACCGGATAACCCTTATCCCCGACCGGGAAGATGCAATAGTGGGGGCCCTGGATGCTGTTTCCCCCCACACCGACCTGGTCCTTACCACGGGGGGGCTCGGTCCTACCCACGATGACCTAACAAAGGAAGTACTGACCCGTTATTTCGGAGGTGCATTGACCATGGATGAAGAAGTGCGGGTGGACATCGAACGCTTCTTTCACGAAAAGGGATTGCCGGTCAGACCCATTAATGAGGAACAAGCGCGGGTCCCCGATAGTGCCACTGTTATACGAAACCCCTATGGCACGGCTCCCGGTCTTTGTTTTGAAAAGGAGGGATGCTTATTTGTGGCAATGCCAGGTGTTCCCCACGAGATGAGAGCGATGGTGGAGAATTCTCTGGTGGAATGGATCCGGGAGCGTTATGAATTGCCGGTCGTGAAAAGAAGAACGGTGCTCACCGTGGGAAAGGGGGAATCCTTCCTTAGAGAGATGATATCCGATTGGGAAAGACGGCTTCGGGAAAAAGGGATCGCTTTGGCCTATCTGCCTTCGCCCGGCATCGTAAAATTGCGGCTCACTGCAGAAGGGAAGGATAGCGGGGCGGTGGAAGCTTTGCTCGATGGGATGATCAGGGAGCTTGAGGATGTGATCCCCGAACTGATCTTCGGCCACGGCGATGATACGCTTGCCGGAGTGGTGGGCAGAGCCCTCCTTGATAAAGGTGAAACGATGGCCACAGCGGAGAGTTGTACGGGCGGCCACATCGCTCACAAGATCACCAGCGTCGCGGGAAGTTCGGGGTACTACAAAGGGGGCCTCGTGGCTTACGACAATGCCGTTAAGACGGCTAAACTCGGTGTTGATCCTGAAAGCCTTGAAAAGGAAGGGGCGGTGAGCCGCCCGGTCGTTGAAATGATGGCAAAAGGTGTCAGGGAGGCCATGGGAGTTGATCATGCCATTGCCACCTCTGGGATCATGGGACCTTCCGGTGGGAATGAGCAAAAACCCGTGGGGACCGTTTGGTTCGGTATTGCTTCCGAAGGATCCGTCCATTCCGAATGCTGGTATTTTGGAAAGCAGCGGGGCGTTAATATCGAAAAAGCGGCGATGAAAGCACTGGAATTGTTGTGGCGAAACATCACAAAAACCCCCCTTTAGCAAGATCTTCATGGCCTCATTATCAAGGGAGCAGCCTTCTCCTTTTACATCGTTGGCCTCCTTCTTGCCATAAGCCGCGTGATCCTATTATATTTGCGCTGAATCCGTAGCTCAGCTGGTAGAGCATCTCCCTTTTAAGGAGAGGGTCCAGGGTTCGAGTCCCTGCGGATTCACCGACCGGAAACGTTAAGGGATGCTCTTATCAGGGCATCCCTTTTTTTTGTTCTTAGGTTGCGTCACAGAGCCCGTCGCTCCCCAAGAATGAATGATCGCTATCGGAGGGGGGCTTTGATATGGATGCCCCTTTTTACCTGAAGGGAAATTTTAGTAGTTTTGCGGATCCTTTTGAAGGATTCATTCGTTTCGCCTTCTATTCTGCCTTGTTCATAACCAACACTCAAAAGAATGAAGGCGGAACGATGCCCGGGTGGCGGAACTGGTAGACGCGCATGGTTGAGGGCCATGTGATCATTGCGATCGTGCGGGTTCAAATCCCGCCCCGGGCACCACCAGGGTTATTCCTTGACTCCCACCTCCTGTGAGTAGGATCCTGACCTGCTGATACCCCTTCCGATCTTTCCATGATTTTCCACGATCCGAAGTGGATCTTTTGATCCTCCGCCGGGGTGTGATGGGATGAAGGGATGCGTTAGATTCGCAATGGACAGAAAAAATGGAAGCCCATCATGCTTGGTCCAAAATGGTAAAGGCAAAAGAGGGCTTCTGAAATCTGAAAGCGGTGTAAACTTTTTGAAGCTTACTCTGTTTGGAAAGAAAGCAGGCGTATATGAGATTCCAGCGTTTACTATCCAAGATCATATCGAACAAAGGCGTGGATAGAAGCCGTTTGCACTGGTTGGCGGTCGCTTTTTTAAGATTGCTCTTTACGAGCCCGGTAGCGGGATATGAGAGCTTGACCAAAAAAAAGGCCGTTGACCAGCGCCCCCTTCAAAAAGATCCCCTTTTCATCATCGGCCACTGGCGAAGTGGCACCAGTTTCCTACATTATGTAATGGGACAGGATCCTTCCCTCAATTATTATAACCTCTTCAAAGCCGCCAACCCCGATATCTTCCTTACAACCGAAAGTTTCCTGAAACCCCTGGTGAAAAAGGCAATGGGGGTCCATAGTACCAAGAACGTCTTTCACGGGGAAACGGCCAAAATGGACTGGCCGGCAGAACTTGATGTGGGCCACCTGATCAATGAATTGAATTGGAGTGCCCACCTGGGGCACATCTTTCCCAGGAATGCGGACCACTATTTTGACAAGTATCTCTTTTTTGAAACGGCCTCAAGCGAAGAGATCCACAATTGGAAGCGAAGCTACGACCACCTTCTCCGAAAACTCAATTATCAGTGCAACAACGACCGGCAGATCATCATTAAATCCCCCGTCGGTACCGCCCACGTGAAAGAATTGCTCGAGCTCTATCCGAATGCCCGTTTCATTTACCTCCACCGGGACCCTTACGAGATCTTCTATTCCAATATCAAGCTGTTGAGGATCTACCGGAAGATGATGGACAAATATTTCGATGAGCGGCATCTAATCCCGGAGGGTCACTTGTATGAATTGCGCTACGAGGATTTCCTGGAGGCACCGATCGAGTCGCTCAGAAGGATTTACGAGAATCTCGGGCTTCCCTGGACAAAAGAGGCCTCCGACCGTTTTGAGCGATTCTTCAAAGGGCATGTGAAGGAACCTTCTTCCTATGAGCCAAGCGAAGAGGATGTCCGGGCGATCAAAAGGGAGTGGGCCCGTTCCCTCGCTGAATGGCCCTATCCGGATCCCATGGAAAAAGCTCCGGAGCACCTTAAGGCCGTGAGGATCTGAATACGACTTTCACCCCTTGCTCTATCCTGGCGCTTTGAAGGGAGTCGTTCTGTCATCTTGCTTTTATAAACGCCGTTATCAGGTGACAGGCACTTGTTGAAAGCCCGCTGATAATTTCGAAATTGCCTCGCAGCTTTCTAACAGGGTTCCTTTGGCAACCGTTCGTTTCATCCATACCGCGGACCTCCATCTCGATGCTCCCTTTTCGGGAATTGCTCAATGGGATGAGGAGCTTGCGGACCATTTGCGAAAGGCGACTTTTCGAAGCTTCGATCGCATCATGCGAACGGCTGTTGACCGGGAAGTGGACCTTGTCCTCATCAGCGGGGACGTGTTCGATGGGGAAACGGCCAGTCTGGCCGCCCAGGTCCATTTCGTCCAGGGTTTGGAAATGCTTGCGGAACACGGGATTGCCGTTTATGTGATCTGTGGCAACCACGACCCATTCCCCTCTTGGCTCAGTGACCTGAGATTTCCCTCGAACGTACAATTCTTTCCCGACGACGGCGTTTCCAGTTTTCGTTGGGAGCGGCCGGGAAAACCGGCTGTGGATATCTATGGGGTCAGCTACCGGAACGCGGAACTCCGGGAAAACCTGGCCCACTACTTTGAACGGGGTTCGGACCCGGCTCCCCTCTCGTTCGCCATGCTTCACGGAACGGTCGGATCACCCGGCCCTCATCGCCAATATGCCCCCTTCGGGATCGGTGATGTGCTTCATAAAGGCTTCGATTACTGGGCGCTTGGGCATATCCATAAACGCTCGGTCATCCGGGAACGGGATCCGGCCATCGTGTATCCCGGCAATATTCAGGGACGACATCCCAATGAGACCGGCCCCAAAGGGTGTTATTTGGTGGAACTCGGACCCGACCGTCCCCCTGAGCTATCCTTCATTACGACCCACGAGGTGCGCTACGAGACCTTACGGGTGGACCTCGAGGACGTTGCGGACCCCGTCGAAATGACTGAAAATGCCAAAGCTCTTTTAGAGGGCTTAAGGGACCATGACCGGGAACGGATGATCGTCCGCCTGTCCCTCGAAGGCCGAACGCCTTTACATGCCAGATTGAGCGCAGAAAAGCAAATGGAGGACCTCCGGTCTTCCCTTCAGCAACATTTCAAGGGGCTGGTCAGGCTCGTGAAGATCATCGATCATAGCAAACCGGCCATTGATGAAGCGCAATTGCGACAACGGAATGACCTTGTTGGTGAATTGTGGCGGGCTATGGAAGAACTGGAAGGGGATGAGGAAAAACTCCGGGGGCTTATCGAGGAATTCCGCAGGGCTTTTGGGGGCAATGTGGCCCGCCCTGAATGGACAAGACTGGAAGGTGAGGAAACGGAAAAGGATCTCCTTAAAAAAGCCAAGTGGCACTTGATCCGCCCCATTCTCGATCAGGAGGAGAACCCCGGCGAATGAAAGTGAAAAAGCTCCATATCGATGGGTTCGGAAAATTCAGGGACCGAACGATCGGCCCCTTTAAAAACGGGGTCAATGTTGTGGTGGGCAGGAACGAGGCTGGCAAATCCACCCTTCTGCGCTTTTTTCATTACACGCTTTTTGGATATCCCCGGCAAAAAACCGATCGGATGCCTCCTCTGGAAGGCGGTGCTCATGGAGGACGGATAGAGGCTGAGAACGAAAAGGGAACGGGGGTCACTTTAGAACGAATGAGTGGACCGAAAGGTGGGAAGATACGCTTGATCCGGGAGCGCGATGAATCTTCGGACCGACAGGCCTGGAACAGGGTCCTGGGATATGCGGATCATGGCCTTTACAAGAACATTTATGCCTTTTCACTCGAGGAGTTGACGCGTGTCGGTTCTCTTGAGGACGCGGGTGTCATCAATGAACTCTTCGGGGTTGGTGCCGGCCTGGAAGGGGTGTCGGTCGAATCCCTCGAGAACGAATTGATAGAGAAGGCCGAGGAGATCTATGGACCCCGAAAGAAGAAAAAACGCTTCAATCAGTTAAAGGATCGGATCCTGGAAAAAGAGGAGGAAGTCGCTCAAAGACAGAGCGACCTACCGCGCTTCAACGAACTCAAAAGCCAAATGGCCGGAATCGATGAACAACTCGCAGATATCCGCCCCCTGACCGAGAAGGCCCGTAAAAAAAGCCGGGAGTTCGAGGCTTTGTTGAAATGCTACGATGACCTGATCGATATTCGCCGCATCGATAAAAGGTTGGATGAATTGAAGGAGGCCCCGGATCTCCCGTGGTCTGACAGCACCAAACTGGATCAACTGGAAGCGGAAGAGCGGCGGGTCGCGGAAGAATGTCGGGAGCT
>CAYVSK010000066.1:0-14442 GCA_964453635.1 uncultured Weeksellaceae bacterium
ACGACGCCCTGATCAGGGGACAATATGCCCGTCACGACCAAAAACGGCAACGCTCCTATGTAACCGGCCGGCCGGAGTTGATCCAGACCACCGGTGAGGACTCGCTCTTTCTGCATGCGGATACCCTGCGTACCCGCCTGGAACCGGGCCCGGATTCCCTTCGTTCGATCTTCGCCTACCCAGGCGTTCGCTTCTATCGGAACGACATCCAGGGGCAGTGTGATTCCCTATCCTATCTGGAGGCGGATTCGGCCTATCACCTCTACGGCGACCCGGTCCTTTGGTCCGAAGAGAATCAACTGACGGGCGATACGATCCGGATCCACAGCTGGAAGGGGCGGATCCGGCAACTCATCATCCGCAATACGGCTTTTATTACCTCAAGTGCGGAAGATTCCGGCAAATTCAACCAGATCCGGGGCCAAAACATGACGGGGCACTTCGTGGACAACGATCTACGGAAGGTCCGGGTGAACGGGAACGGACAGACGGTCTACTATGCCAAAGAGGAGAATGGAGATAAGCTCATCGGCGCCAATAAAGCCAAGAGCAGCAATATCACCATCCGCGTGAAGGAGAACGACATCCAGGAGATCACGCTCCACAAAAAGCCCGATGCCACCCTCACTCCCATCGACCAGGTCAACCCCGCTGAAATGCGCCTCGAAGGCTTTCGCTGGGCAATCGAGGAAAGGCCGAGGTCGAGAGAAGATATCTTTAGGGGTGAAAACGAAAAAACACCCTATATTCGTCATTGACCTATTTGAGAACCAAGCAGAAAAAACTTCCATGAAGGACCTTCATTACATCATAGGAGCGATCCTCCTGCTCTTCCTTCCGGGCTGTCAAAATGCAGGCGACAAGAACGGCGGGAATGAGGGAACGGAGCAAAGCGGAAAAGTTGCCCTGAAAACCCTCGAGGACAGCGCGAACTACGGGATCGGGATGAACATCGGAAAAAACCTCAAAGACCAGGGATTCAAGCGCATAAAAAAAGAGCTCCTGATCCGGGGGATCAAAGATGCCCTGGCGGATCGGTCTCCCGCACTCGACCAACAAACGGCCATCCGATCCATTAACGAACAAATCCGCACCCTTGGACAAAAACAAGGAAATGAAGCATCGCAAAAAGGAAAGGCCTTTCTCGAAAAGAACAAGGAAAAGGAAGGGGTGAAAAGCACGGAAAACGGCCTTCAATATAAAGTCCTGCAAAAAGGATCGGGCTCTTCCCCCACCATCGACGATACCGTGACGGTCCATTATAAGGGCACGAAAGTGAACGGAGAGGTCTTTGACAGTTCCTACGAACGGGGTAAACCAGCGACTTTCCCCCTGAAAGGGGTGATCAAGGGTTGGCAGCAAGGCATTCCCATGATGAAAACAGGCGGGGTGTGGAAATTCTACGTACCCTCTGAACTAGCTTACGGAAAGCGAGGGAAAGGAAGGCAGATCGGTCCGAACGAAACCCTCATATTCAAGGTGGAGCTGAAAGGTGTGAAATGAACAAGGGGGCCTTCCCCACCTTTTTCGATCACCACCAACCGCGGCTCATCCCCACCACGATCACAGTGAATATCGCACTTGCCCCGACCAGAGTAATATGATAAAAAGATAAAAAGAGCAGCGCAAAACTGACCCAGAACTCTTTTCCGAACTCGAACTCAAGATAAGCTGCCACAGGAGGAATAACCAGACTTAAAACGAGCATCATCACTTCCTCGGTGTTCTCAAAGGGGGTATTGGCAACTTTTTCCCGTTCAAACCCATTAAGACCACGCTCCTTTAAAGGACCGGAATTCACCCTCGCCCGGCCGGAAAGGTCCTGGCCCCGCTTCGGGGGCTGACCAAGGGATCGGTTGAGCCCCTTTTCCCTTTCGGATCGCGACGAAGCATGGGCCATGCTTTTTTGAGCATCATCCCTGTTCTTGATCCGAAGATCCCGCTTTTCCAAAGGCCCCGACTGCTCTACATGCACTTTCAACGGACCAGCAGAACGCGATGGCAAACGTTCGGCGAGGTTTTCAGCTTCTTTTTCAGGACTTGAGGACCCTTCAATACCGGCAAGTTTCGCCCTTGCTTTTGAGGAAACGGATCCGGACTTCCCTTTTTCAAAAGCCTTCAAATGGGGGCGGTGTTTGACCTTGTCGAAATCGGCAGAAACGGGGGATCTGACCATGCCACAGGATCCCAGTAAAATACTCAGGAAAGCAAAAAGAAAAAACAGACTCGAAAATCGTGTCATAGATCAGAAATATCAGGAGGTTTTGGTAAGTCGGACCGAATATACAAGGGAAATCCGGGATCCGGAAACCTTACCCTTTGCTGACTCCGGAACCCGCTTCAGAGCGATCCATGGTCGAGAACCACAAAACCCCGATAAGGACAAGGATGCCCAATTGGGAAAGCAGGGATTGAACGGTCGGATAAATGCCAAGCAAAGGCAGACGAATATCGATCAAAGCGGAAGTGGCCCCGATCGAACCGCTCTCCTGAAGGGAATGGATACCCTTCCCGGTCAGGATAACAGCGAGGACCAGAATAATGATGGAGGAAAAGAGGAACAGCTTCTGAATGGGCAGACGAACGGAAAAGCGCATGGCCAACCAAGCCAGCACCGCCACAAGTAGTCCAGCGATCGCCACACCGGACCATAGACCGGAAACAGCCTGCTTTTCGAGCTCGAGTTTGAGGGATGATAAGAAGATGACCGATTCGAAGGCTTCACGAAAGACCACGATAAAGGCCATCACGGCCAGTCCGATCATGTTGTTGGTGTTGAGGGAGCGATGGATCCTTTCCTGCACGAACTTCTTCCATTGTTCGGCGGAGGATTTTTGGTGCAACCAAAAGCCCACGACCAAGAGGATGAGAACCGCGGTCAAGGCACCGATCCCTTCCATCACTTCCCGACCCTGGGCCCCAAAGGCGATCAGGGCATCGACAAAGAACCAGCCCGAGATCCCGATCAAAAGGGCCGAGATCCATCCCCCGTGAACCCACTTCCGGGCCCGGTCGGCATTGACCGAGCGAAGCACACTAAGAATGGTGACAATGATCAGAAAAGCCTCGATCCCCTCCCGCAGAATAATGGAACCGGATATGAGCCCTGCGCTCCAAAAGGAGTGATTCTCCTCCTCGAGCATGGCGCGGACTTCCTTCAAGGTTCCGACCCCTTTTTCTACACGGGCGGCCAGGCTATCCGGGTCAACTTCTCGATCGATCCCGTTCCGCACAGCCAGCATCTCTTTTTCTAACTGATCCACCCGGGCAGGATCGGCAGCCCGAATCTGGGCCTCTACGGGTTCGACACCGTCCAGGTACGCGTTCAGGGCATGTTCGGAGGCCTTTTTATTTTGCCCCTTCTTGTAAGCAGTCAGAGCGGATTCCAAATGATCGATCGCAATGCCAACGGGATCCGTTTGTCCGCCTTCTCTTTCTCCCGGTTCCCCCCTTCTGGCATGAGCAACTTTCTCCTGGGACCCCAGCCGTTCTTTCAAAGCCACATCGGAAGAAGTGCTCACCTTCTCAAGGTCCGCTTTCTTCAAAATGTCCGCCGGCAGCTTTCCACCGAGGGCCTTATCGGGATAAGGTAAAGCGTTCACGTAAAATGCGACCGCCCAGCTCTCCTTTTCAGAAAGTTCCGGAAAGGAACGCATGGAGGTCTCCGGAATGCCCGTACGCATCGTATTGTAAGCCTGGAAAGGCGATATCCGCTCCATGTGAGAACGGTCGGTGAAGTCCGTCGGAGCGGGTTCAAGGCCCTGGGCGGAGGGTCCGTTCCCCTTCCCTTTTTCTCCATGACAATTGGCACAATGCTTGGCAAAAACGGCCTCTCCCTTTTCGAGGTCGGGCCATTCATCCGGAACAAGCGGAACAACGCCGGTCTCCCGGATCCGCTCACCGAGCTCACGGGCAATGGAACCGACCCGGTCCACCCCCGCCGTATCAGAAACAGCCTTTTCTAACGCATTGAAGCGCTTGTTGATACCACTCGTGTCAATATCCGCTACGGCAAGGACATCCCGATAGTGACCCCGGGCCTTGTCCACGAACTCCACCATTTCCTTATACTCGAATTCATTGACAACCTCCCCATCCTTCACGGCCACGGCATAATCCCGGCCAATGTAATCGAGCAGGTTGATCAGCATGCGCGCCTTTTCCTTGCCCTCATCCTGCCCACAAACGGGAAATACCAAGAGGACCAACAGAAGCGCTGGAAAGAAATGTTTGAGCCGGACGACCATGGACCAAAGAATTATAACATCCCACTGTCATCGTTAAACAAAGGCGGAACCAGCAGGGAAATGATTATTTAGGATCAATCTAAATTAATGGGCAAAACTAATAGGGGAGACCGATCGGGGAAATACCTAAAAGAGGGTATAAACCGTAAATCAGTGAACGCTCAAAAGCAAAGCCGAGCCACCGAAAGACGGTCATGGAAAGGAAAACAAAAAGGATAAAAACGAAAAGGGAGGGATCACTCCTCTTCGAGCATTTGGGCCCGGCGTTTCGCAAAGAGGAAGATAAGACCGACCCATCCCCCACCAACGCCCTGTTCGATCATCTGCCAAAGAAAATCCACCACAATGTGCTCGACCATGTTCGTACTGAAAGAAACCCCGAGCGTAAAGGCGATCAGATAAATAAAAAAGCCCAGGGCCCCGCCGATGCACATTCCCTTGTACGTAAACCCTTCTCCGATGCTGGTGTAATTGAAGATGAAGGTGAGGACGAAAGCAACGACCAAATAGACAATGGACAGAAGGGTGAGGTAGTAAGCAAGCGGTACGGGCAGCCCCACCAGGTCATTGAGAATAACCCCGTGCCAAAGGTAGGAAAGACCGAACATGAGTCCCGCTGAGGACAGCCAGGAAAAAATGAAGCTACCTTTCAGCATTGGTTTGCACTGCTTTTTCCCGCCAAATGCAAAACTATGAAAGCAAGAAGAAAATTCACAAGTTTTTTTCAACGCTTATAACGTAGATCCAGACCCAATTGGTTGCCCCGGGCAAGCCAAATTTGTGTAGATTCGTTGTGGTATGCGACGGCTCAAAAAGGCCATTTTTTTGGCTTTTCCTGCACTCCTCGGGCTTCTTTCCTGCCAACGGGAAGGACCGACCACATGGGACACAGAGCTTTCCGCCCCCCTGGCCAGGAAAACCCTGACCACAGCCGACATAGTACCTGACTCCAACCTTGAGGAACAACCCGATACGTCCCTCCACCTGGTCTGGGACCGCACTTTCTATGAACTCCCTGTGGACAGCCTCCTGAAGATCCCTGACACCACGCTAACGGACTTTTATTCAATACCGGCCCAGATCGACGTTGGGCCCGGCCAGACCCTCGTTGATGACGAGAGCAATACCCGTTACGATCTCGGCGAGGCCAGCCTCTCCACGGTCGAACTTCGGAAAGGCAAACTTGTCACGGAGATCCGAAACACGGTTGCTGAAGAGACCCGCTACGAATACCGGATCCGCAACGCATTCAGGAACGGTTCGATGTTCAGCGTATCCCGGGTGGCCCCACCCGGAAGCGTATCCGATCCAGGGGTGGTAAGGGATACCTTCGATCTTTCGGGATACCGGGTGAAACTGAACGGGGTCAACGGCCAAAAGGAGAATACCCTGGAAACACGGGTCATCGTATCGATCGTGGAGGATGGGAAGACCGTGACCATCACGCCCAACGATACGGTACGCTATACGAACCACTTCATCGGACTCGTACCGGAATTCGCCAGGGGCTACTTCGGCCGGCGATCCCTGAACATTCAACCCGGCAAAGCGAAACTCGATATCTTCAATGCCGTCCAAAGCGGTCAACTCGATATCGACCAGGTGGATGTGGAGCTCACCCTCGATAACGGGATCGGTGTTGACGCCAAGGGGCGGCTTCCTTTTCTCCGGTCCATCCGGAATGAACCTCCGTCCTCGGTCAGCCTCAGCCATTCCGTCGTGAACGACCCCATCACCATCAACCGCGCCAAAAAGAACGGGGAGAACATTGAACACAGCATCCGCCGGTACCAATTCAACAATGCGAATTCCAATATCGATGCCTTCCTTGAGAACCTGCCCGACCGGATCGGCTACGACCTCAACATGGAGATGAACCCGGTCGGGGATGTTTCGAATGGCAACGATTTTATCCAATATGGCCACAGTTTATCTGCTAAGCTCCACATTGACCTGCCCCTTTGTTTGATCGCGAATAACCTTACCCTTAGCGATACCCTCTCCGTTTCCCCTGAAAAGGAGGACCCGGATAAAGGGATCCGCGAAGGGACCCTCCACCTCCGCGCCCTGAACGGGTACCCCCTCGGGGCCTCGCTCACCCTGGTCCTGTTGAACGAGGATGGTTCAAGGGGCACGACCATCCTCGATGGCGGTCAGATCGAACAGGCACCGCTCAATGCGCAGCAGGAACCGACGGGAAAAAGCATCAGTAACCTGGATATCAGGGTCGACAAGGATCAGGTGAGGGCGATCTTCGATTCCGACCGCTGGCTCGTCCTCGCCACATTTGATAATACACCGACCACGGAACATGTCAAGATCCGGGGAACCCAAAACCTTCAGTTCAGAATAACGGGCGATATCGGTTACCGGATCTCCTACGAGGGATCCTGATCGGATGGGAGCGAACCCGACCCTTTGATGGATATGCTACAGAGATCACGCCGATACCTGGGATCCAAGATCCGGACCGAAGCGGTGGCCGAACTGCATGCGAAGCAAGTGGACCGATGACCCCGATAAGCCCGGCAAAAAACCGACCCCTCAAAAAAACGATCACCGTCTTGGTCGGTCTGTTCTGGCTCACATCAGCACCGGCACAACACTGGCTCCAACCTTCGGCCGATAGCACCCTGGGCCCCTATCCGACCGCCGGTTCCGCGCTCAAGGAGAACGAGACCTTTTTCGGTTTCACGGGTTCCGCCCGACTCAACAGCAACGCATTGACGGCAAAGGTCAATGACAAGCTCCTTCTGGGGGGCCACATTACAAAGGAGGAAAAACAAGCGGTCGCAGAAAAGCTCCGGGACCAGAACCGGGCCGGGGGCCATTACCGCTACGGTCTTGAATTCGCTACCAACCTGGATTCACTCCTTGGAAGGAACACGCCGAACACGGCCTTTTTCGGGGGACTATACGAGATCGGCATGGGCCATATCGGTTTCTCCCGCGACCTCTTTCGGGCGATCTTTTTCGGGAACCGGAGCTTTAAAGGAAATACGGCCGCGCTCGATCCACTGACCCTGGAGACCGTCGCCTATCAGCAAATGGAACTGGGGCTATCGAAAAGCCAGCCCCCCTTTTTCTTCGGCGGCAGCCTGAGCCTGATCAACGGAAAAAGCTTCCGCGAAGCGAAGCTGAAGAAAGGAGAACTCCACACGGATGAACAAGCGACCGCGGTGGAATTTCGGGCCAAAGGACGCTTGTACCGTTCGGATACCAACGCCTCTGGAAGCTTCAGAAACAGTGGAAAGGGGCTATCGGCCCGCCTCTTTATAGCTTACGAAACGAAGAACGGGCAACGCTACCGGGCCGGTTTCAGGCGGATGGGCCTGATCCGCTGGGACCGGAGAACGGTCAAGGCCCATATGGATTCGACGTACCGCTTCGCGGGGTTCGAGCTCGGAGAATTGTCCAATGCCCTGAACAATGGGGGCGAGAACGGTGGGGCGACGGACAGCCTCAAACGCATCATCACCCCCGAAGAAAGTGCCGGACCCCATTCCACTTCTCTGCCCGCTGATATTTATGTCCAATACAGCGCCCGCTCAGAAAGGATCGGGCTCACCTATAGCGTCGAACTGGACCATACCCTGCTTACAGCACGGAAACCCCGCCTGCTTCTGGCAGGCACGAAAACCTTCGGGAGTGCCTGGAGCCGATTATCGGTCGGGGTCGGAGGATATGGCAATTGGAACCTGGGCCTGGGAGCGGGATTGACCATCGGGGATAAATTCCATTGCTTCGTGGCCAGTTCGGACCTGGAAGGTTTCATGCTCCCACAGCGGATGGAAGGAAGACATATCAGCGCCGGTATTATGCTACGACCATAGGAACATCTCAATATCGAAACTTCAATGATCAAACCCCGAACGATCTTCAAATTTTCAACGTCAAAAGCTCCCTGACAGCGAATGCCTATTCACTGGTCACTATTTTTGAGGTCTGATGGTCGGGATTAGGCATCGAGGGCTCTATTGATCGAAACACAGCGTACTACAATGCCTCATACCTTTGACATTAAGCGCCTGCGGCACGCCGAAAAGGACAATTTCCTGCTGATCGCCGGTCCCTGTGTGGTCGAGAGCAAATCCCTGATCGAGGAGACCGCGGGAACGATCTCATCCCTTTGCGAGGAACTCGGCATCCCCTTCATCTTCAAATCTTCCTACCGCAAAGCCAACCGTTCCAAGCTGAGCTCCTTTACCGGTATCGGGGATGAAAAGGCCCTCGACATTATGGCCGGTGCTGCTGAGGAAAACGACATTCCCTTGGTCACGGACATTCACACCCCTGCCGAAGCGGATCTCGCAGCCCAGTTCGTGGACATGCTTCAGATTCCCGCCTTCCTGTGCCGCCAAACAGAACTCCTTTGCGCCGCGGGGAACACCGGCAAGCCGGTGAACATCAAAAAAGGCCAGTTCCTGGCACCGGAATCCATGGCCTTTGCCAAAGAGAAGGTGGAATCCACTGGCAATCAACGCGTGCTTTTGACCGAAAGGGGGGTTACCTTCGGGTACAACGATCTGGTCGTGGACTTCAGAGGGATACCGGTCATGCAGGAGACCGGGGCTCCGGTCATCCTCGACCTCACCCATTCGCTCCAGCAACCGAACCAGGGATCCGGTGTCACTGGAGGAGACCCCTCGAAGATCGCCACCCTGGGCCGTGCGGGCATTGGCGCAGGTGTGGATGGCGTCTTTGTGGAGACCCATCCCAACCCCGATCAAGCGCATTCGGACGGTGCCAACATGCTGCCGCTCGATGAGCTGAAGGGGCTTTTGGAACAACTCTTAAGGATCCATGGTGCCGTTCAACACTAAATTTCTCATCGGCCTGATCATTTGCCTATTGGTGGGATCGATCGCCCGGGGTCAGAACGAATTCGCAAGGGTTTTCGGTGGCAAGGGCCAGGAAAGTGCCAATGCGGTCGTACAGACCCTGGACGGCGGTTACCTCGTAGCCGGTTCCACGGGCTCTCTGAATCCGGGAGGATCCGAGCCCTACCTTTTAAAGGTGGACAGTGCCGGCAAAAAAGAATGGTGGCGCTACTATACATGGGAAGGGTCCCAGGAAGTGACGGACCTGATCCAACGCCCGGACAGTTCCTTCGTGTTCCTTGGATATACCAATGGCCAGGGGGCCGGAGGTTACGACCTCTTCCTTCAAACGACCGACAAGAACGGGGACAGCCTTTCTTCTAACCTTTACGGGGGAACGGACTGGGAATTTTCCGGGGCGTTCGACACCCTACCCGGGGGCGGGATGATCCTCTGTGGAACCACCTTTAGCTACGGAAAGGGGCCATCCGACCTATACCTTCTTCGGATCGACCCGAGTGGTGACACCTTATGGACAGAAACCCTCGGGAATGAACGGGAAGAATGGGGCTACGGCGTAGAACACGTCCCTGGCTTTGGATTCGCGATGACAGGGCAAAGACAAGATACGACGGAAGGCTTTTCCCGGGCTTACCTGGTGGGAACGGACGAGAACGGCACAAAACAATGGGAAACCACGGTTGGTGATACCCTTCTGAACCGGGGAGAAGACCTGGTCAAGACCAAGGTCGATTCGGACCTTGTGGTGACCGGTACGGTTACTGACCCAGATCAGGGCGATAGGAATATCCTGGTCATGCGAACCGACCTCCAGGGCAATATCAAGTTCAGGAATGGTTGGGGACCGCCGAACGAAAGGGATGAAGGATTCGCCGTGGCCCAGAATGCGCAGAAGGACATCCTGGTCGCTGGACTGACGACCGGTTTCGAAGGACCGGGCCAGTTGGCCCGCCACTTCAAGATCTCGGCAGGGGGCTTTTTCCTGGAAGGGACCACTTACCCGAGCGACAAAGATGATCATTTAAGAGATCTCGCTTTGACACCCCGTGATACAGGAGCTATACTTACGGGAGGCACCAAGAGTTTTGGTCCGGGAAACCGGGAGAACATTTACCTGATCAAGGACAGCAACCCCATCGGCATCGATGAAAATGTGACCGTCGGCCGAAAAGAACACGGTTCGGATCGTTTCACCCGGCAAACGAGCCTGTTCCCCAACCCCTGTCGGAACAAGACCCGGATTCGGATCCCTCAAACATTCACCTACCGGGCCACGGAATTAAGCCTGAAGGTGTACAACGGCCAAGGAAAGCTCGTTCATCACCGAGAAGAACCGTTCAGAGCCAGTAAGTCCGAAAAAGGAGCGACCATCACACTGGATTGCTCCGACCTGGATCAAGGGGTCCACTTCGTCCGACTGATCGGCAAGGAAAGGCAATGGACCGCCAAACTCCTTGTTGGTCCCTGAGTTGAATTTATAGCACCCCCACTGAGCAAGCCTATCTCATTTCTCATTCATGTCCCCTTCGGATCGCCCCCGTACCGAAACGGTCCCGGATGCGGTCCATAGAATCGTATAGCGGAAGCAATTTCGGGTCGGCATCGAAAAGGCCGAGCTGATGGCCACCCCGGACCAGGTCGCTGAAACGCACACCGACCAGGCGTACGCGGATGCGGCGTTGACAGGCCGCTTCGAAAAGCTCTTTGACCCGCGGGATCAGCACATGATCCGCCGCTGTATAAGGGACCCGCGCCTGGCGGGTGACCGTTCGGAAATCGCTGTAACGGATCTTCACGGCCACACAAGCGGTCAGCTTGTGGCGGGCACGCAATTCGTAAGTCAGCTTCTCGGCCATTGACCCGAGAAGGGAGCGAACGATCCGCCGGTCCACCGTATCCTCCTGAAGGGTGTGTTCCGCCGATACGGATCGCTGTTCGCGGTACGGTGTCACAGGCGTGTTATCCATCCCATTCGCCCGTTTCCAGAGAATCCGCCCGGTCTTTCCGAAAGCCTTTTCCAGATAGAAGGAGGGGATCTCGGCGAGCTTCCCCACCGTACGGACCCCCATACAGCGAAGCGAACGAGCCGTCCGTTCCCCCACAAGCGGCAATTTACTGACCGGGAGCGGGGCCATGAAGGAGGACTCACCACCGAAAGGGATGCGCATCTGTCCATTGGGCTTGGCCTCCCCCGTCCCGACCTTCGAAACGGTCTTGTTGACCGATAACCCAAAAGACAACGGGAGTCCGGTCTCCTTTGCGATCCGCTGGCGAAGCTCAGTGGTCCACTTGTAGCACCCGAAAAAACGATCCATCCCCGTGATGTCCAGATAGAACTCATCGATAGAGGCCTTCTCGAACAAAGGCGCCGCATCGGCGATAACTTCGGTCACCAGGCGCGAATAGCGCGTATAAGCATCCATGTCACCCCCGATCACCACGGCCTCCGGACATAACTGCCGGGCCATTCGCATCGGCATGGCGGAATAAACCCCCAGCTTCCTCGCCTCGTAAGAACAAGACGCGACCACACCCCGACCACTCGTCCCGCCAATGATCAAAGGGCGCCCCTCCAGCTTGCTGTTGCGCAACCGTTCAACGCTCACGAAAAAAGCATCGAGGTCGATATGAGCGATCGCCGTATCCGCCATTGGATCGAAAAATTCAGCCGATAAATAGGAAAGCAGGAAAATCGGCACCCCGAAGGCCGCCCTTTCGAATATAATACAAATTTTATCAAAAACTGATATATTTGATAAAAATTTTATCAATTACGCATTCAAAAATTCAGGAAATGAGCACCGCATCCATTCAAAATACCGGAACTCAAGATTCATCAACCTTTTGTAATAAAACCGCGCGCTCTGCACTCCTCAGCACACTTTGCGTGAACCAGTAAAGACGGACCAATGCAACACTTCGACCACAACATCAAGGTCCTCCGCAAAAGGAACGGAATGACCCAGTCAGCCCTGGCGGAACGATTGGACGTCAACCGGGGCCGGCTGGCCAAATACGAAGAGGGGCGCTCCGAACCCCCGTTTTCCATCCTCGGAAGGATCGCCCGAACATTCGATGTATCGGTGGATGACCTCCTGAACAAGGACCTGAACGAAGCCCCCGATAAACCCGATCAGGGACCGCCGGAAAGGGAGGTCCTGCCGGTAACAGTATCGGAAAGGGATGGGCGGGACCTGATCGAGGTCGTCCCGGAAGAAGCCACGGCCGGCTACTTATCAGGCTACGGGGACCCGGAGTACATCGAGAGTCTCCGCCGTATGAAACTCCCCTTCCTCCCGACGGGAAAACATCGCGCATTCCCCGTGCGGGGGGATTCCATGTGGCCGGTCCCGGACGGGGCCTACATCGTGGGGCGCTACATCGAACACCTCGACCGCATCAGGGACGGGCGCACTTATATCGTGGTGAGCCGGACCGACGGCATCACCTACAAAAGGGTATGGAACGAGGCCCACAAGAACGGGACGCTCCTCCTCGTACCGGACAATAAACGTTATCAGACCTATCGGGTGGACGCGGGATCCGTCGTCGAGCTCTGGGAATACGTTTGCAACATCAACACCCGCGAATACGATCCCGAGGAACTCAATCACGAGAGCATTATGCAAATGCTTAGGAGCATGAACATCACATTAACGGACATGCATAGCTGGATGAAGGAAATGCGGGATGCCGACAGTGAAAAACCCCGCAAGGGGTGAACATTGTTCAACCCCGACGATCACGCCTGAACCCATGCAGGTTCTGGCTCACGAAATCGCTCGGAAACTCCTCGTCACCAGGAAATCCCAAAGCAATATCCTTGCCGTCGTGAGGAACAACAGCGGTCCCAAAAAGATAATCCCATACACTCAGGGACAGAGCATAGTTCACGCCATATCGTTCACCCAAAGTAAGGTCCTTGGAGTGATGCCAGATGTGGAATCGGGGATTGTTGAAGATATAACGGAAGGGACCGATGTCCACATTTACATTGGAATGATTCCAATGGCCGATAGCAAGCGCAATAATATGGACGATCAGGAAATCATCGATCCCGAAACCGATCATGGCCAATGGGATGTATTCAAGCCCCCGATAGACCACGTTCTCCATCCAATGGAAACGCAAATGGGCCGCAAATCCCATCTCCTTTACGGAATGATGCACCTTGTGGAATTCCCACAAAAAAGGCACGCGGTGTAAAAGGCGATGGACCCACCAATGAATGAAGTCCCGAAACACAAAAAGGACCAGCAATTGCATCCAGGGAGCCCAGCTTGCCACTTCAATGGCCACCAGGTTCTCAACGCCGAAACTGGCCAGGAAGTCGTTGAAGAGCTTCACCCCCACGTCCGATGCCGCATTGAAGACGACCAGGGAAAAGAGGAAAAAATTGAAGTACATGTAAAAGAGATCCAGCCAAAAATCCCGTCGGAAAGGCCCTTTCCCTTTGTTGTTGTTGTGCCAAGGTTTGGCCAATTCAAGCAACAGGAAGAGCAAGGATATTCCCGTCAACCAATAGAAATAATTGTGCCACCCCGGATGGGTGATCTCGTGAAGCAGGTATTCGGCGTAGCCCGTGTAAGCTTCCTTGATGGTCTGCCAATAGGTCATAATAACCATTAAACACCTGCCCTTTCCGAACCCATTGTGAAGCCCCCTCCCCCACTCTTAAGCATTCCAATCCCGGACAGGGCTTCTATGAATTCCTCGAATGGAATTTCAACAACAACCGGAGGCCCAACAAAGTTTAATCGCCCCATCCCCACCCTCAACAGCAATTCTCAATACCCAAAGACCCCGAGTCCGTATAACGCCAGATCATACTTCACAGGGTCCGCCGGATCGAAGCGACGCAAATTCGCATCGAGCTCCTCCACCGCCTTCCAATCGTTCTGCTTTCGCTTGAGGAGGCCCAATTCCCTTGCGACCTTACCGGAATGCACGTCGAGGGGACAAGAGAGCGCGGCCTTATCGATACCCTTCCACAAGCCCTGGTCGACCCCTTTATCGCGAACCATCCAACGGAGGAACATGTTGATCCGTTTGGCTGAAGCCCCGGAATAGGGATCCGCTACATGTTTCCGGGTCCGTTCCTCATGAGGAAGCGCGAAAAATTGCTCGCGAAACCCGGCTATGGCTTCTTTTACGCTTTTCTTTCGGGGCTCGTAATACTTGGAAAAAGCCCCTTCCAGCCCCTCCCCTTCCTTGTACAGCGTCTGAAGAGAACGTAGAAAGAAGTCCAGGTCTACCCCCTGAAAAGTACGGTGTTTGAAGGAAAGAAAAGCGTTCCGTTCCCTTGGATCCCTGAGGTCCGTCTCCATCAAGAACGCATACGGGACATGGTCCAT
>CAYVSK010000067.1:0-14224 GCA_964453635.1 uncultured Weeksellaceae bacterium
ACCGAATGGGCCAAGGGAAAATGCGGCCTCAAAGGCCTCCAGTACATGGCGCTGGAGATCCCCACGATCATGTCGCCGGTGGGGGTGAACACCGAGATCATAAACGACGGGGAAAATGGCTATTTAGCCGGTGGGGAAGGGGAGTGGGTGGAAAAGCTCTCCACCGTGATCGAAAATCCGGCCCTCCGCGAAAAAATGGGCAAGGCCGCCCGGAAGACGGTGGTCGATCATTACTCGGTCGAAGCCAACAAGGAGAAGTATCTGGCTTGTTTTCGGGAGGTCCTGGGAGAAAAGTGATGCCAAGTGCCAGATCAGCTCCTTAACGGTGCTCTTAGGTATTCGTAATTCTTGACCCTCCCGGTCACTACTTCCCTACCAAGCTTCCATCACCCATTGACTCGCTTTCCAGCTTACTTCCCAGCCACCTACATCCTCACCACCCCCATTATTTTAAGACCGTTTTCTTAAAAAAGGGCTTTTTTTGTAAAAGGTAGTTTAAAAATAAGGGGTTATTGTTGAAAAAATAGCGTTTTAAAGCAAAAACCCCCCTTTTTAAATTAGCTACCTTTGTAAAAGAATAAAAAAAATAAAAAAATCCGTTATGGCCACGCTCAGATTCCAAGCCCTCGAGGATGTATTGAACCGCCAGCCCAAAAACCCGGAACAACCGGATGAGCGCATATCCGAGTATTTCGGGGAGAACGTTTTCGATGTCAAGACCATGCGCGAACATCTCCCGGACAATGCCTTTGAGAAGGTCGAGGAGGCCATGGAAAAAGGGACCCGGATCGAACACCGCGTAGCGGATCAGGTCGCGTCTTCCATGAAAGAATGGGCCATCTCCCGGGGAGCCACGCATTACACCCATTGGTTCCAACCCTTGACCGGGGCTACCGCCGAAAAACACGATGCCTTCTTTGAGCCGTTGGATAATGGCCGGACCATGGAAAAGTTCGGCGGTGAACAGCTCGTTCAGCAGGAACCCGACGCTTCGAGTCTCCCCTCCGGCGGTCTGCGCAACACTTTTGAAGCCCGCGGTTATACGGCTTGGGATCCGACATCTCCAGCCTTTGTAATGGGAAGGACCCTTTGCATCCCGACCATTTTCGTTTCCTACAATAGCGAGGCCCTGGATTATAAAATGCCCCTTTTAAAGGCCATCCAGGCGGTCGATAAAGCTGCGGTGGAGGTTTGTCAGTACTTCGATCGAAAAGTGACCAGCGTGAATCCCACGCTCGGTTGGGAGCAAGAGTACTTTTTGATCGACCGCGCCCTTTACGATGCCCGTCCCGACATCACCATGTCCGGCCGGTCTCTGGTCGGTCACGATCCGGCCAAAGGCCAACAGCTCAACGACCATTATTTCGGCGCTATTCCTGAGCGTGTTCATGCCTTCATGCGGGATTTCGAAAGCGAGGCCCTGAAACTTGGGATCCCGGTAAAAACAAGGCACAATGAGGTGGCCCCGAACCAATTCGAATGTGCGCCGGTCTTTGAGGAGGCGAATCTCGCCAATGACCACAACCAACTCTTGATGATCCTTCTCGAGAACGTGGCTAAAAAACACGATTTTCGGGTGCTTTTCCACGAAAAACCCTTCCTCGGTCTGAACGGTTCGGGCAAACACAACAACTGGTCGCTCGTTACCAACACCGGCAAGAATCTGTTGAGTCCCGGGAAGTCTTCCAAGGCCAACCTCATGTTCCTGTCCTTTTTCGTCAATGTCATTCAGGCGATACATGAGCATGCGGACCTTTTACGGGCGAGCATTGCGTCTTCCGGGAACGATTACAGGCTCGGTGCCAATGAAGCGCCTCCGGCTATCCTTTCTGTGTTCATCGGTTCCCAACTCACCCAGTTGCTCGATCAGATCGAACAGAACGTGAACGGGGGAACAATGTCTCCGGAAGCAAAATCGGGCCTGAAGCTGGATATCGGTAAGATCCCTCAGCTCATGCTCGACAATACGGACCGGAACCGGACCTCCCCCTTTGCTTTCACCGGGAACAAGTTTGAATTCCGGGCCGTCGGGTCATCCGGGAATTGCGCTTCGGCTATGATCGTGCTCAATACCATCGTGGCGGATCAGTTGAAACGCTTCAAGAAGGAGGTGGATGAACGGATCGGCAAAGGGGCCAAAAAGGATGAGGCCATTCTGCGGGTCCTGCGGAACAAGATCAGTGAATCGAAAGCGGTCCGTTTCGAGGGGGACAATTACAGTGAGGAATGGGTAAAAGAAGCGGAGAAACGGGGACTGCCGAACCTAAAGAGCACACCCGTGGCCCTTGACCGGCTCGTCAGTGATCGCTCGAAACGCCTCTTTTCTGAGATGAACGTCTTGAGCGAAAGGGAGCTTGAGGCGCGCTACGAGATCGAATTGGAGCGCTACGTGCACAAATTGCAGATCGATTCCAAGGTGCTCGGAGACCTCTCTCAGAATCACATCATTCCTGTCGCGCTTCGCTATCAGAATCACATCATCGAGAACGTCCGTGGTCTGAAAGAAGTCCTGGGCAAAGGCAAGGGAAGTACGGCCAACAGCAAGGCGCAAGAGGAGATCCTTAGCGCCATATCGGAGCACGTTGCTGCGGTGAAATCCAAAGTGGATGAAATGCTGAAGGAGCGGGAAAAAGCCGATGGGATGGCGGATATCCGGAAAAAGGCCAGGGCTTACGATGAGCGGATCAAACCCCTTTTTGAGATCATCAAGGAGCATACCGATGCGTTGGAGCTGATGGTGGATGATGATCTATGGCCCCTTCCCAAATTGAGAGAGATCCTCTTTACCAGGTAATAGATGAAGGAGTCATCATTATCGACGGGCTGCTTTTTGGGCCGATCCAAAAATATTCTTTAATTTCGCCCTGCTCGATTTAAAAGCTCGTTTTTTATTACAACGCCATTTTACTTATGGGATCGATCAAGAAAGCATTCTTCCTGGCTCTTGTCGTGACATTCGCGACCGTCGCTGATGCACAAAAGAAATTTCTCCGCGACGCTGATATCAAGTTCGAGAACGGAGAGTTCTTCAGTGCGATCGAACTGTACAAGGACGCTTATTCACGCGCCCGGACCCCGGAGAAAAAAGCGCGGATCATCTTTCAGATCGCGGAGTGTAATCGGATCATCGCCAATCACAAGCAGGCTGAGGTCTGGTACCGGAAAGCGATCAAAGCCCAGTACGACGATCCCATTGCAATATGGCATCTGGCCAGGGCCCTGAAACAACAGGGCAAATACGAAGAGGCTGTCCGGGAGTTCAAAAAGTATCAGGAGGAAGCGCCCGAGGAAGGGGGAAAGAATGCGGAAAAGGCCATCGAGGCATGTGAGTTGGCCAAAAAGTGGAAGGATAACCCCACCCGCTACGAGATCACGCCGCAAGTGCTGCTCAACTCGAAAAAACGGGATTTCGCCCCGGCTTTTTACGATTCCCGGAACAACGCGCTCGTATTCAGTTCGGACCGTGAAGGGTCCACGGGTGAAAAGACCTCGAGCCGGACCGGTGCCAATTTTCAGGACCTCTTTACCAGTGAACAGGACCGGAAAGGAAAATGGGCGATCCCCGAACCCCTTGGGAAAGCGATCAACACGAAGCACCACGAAGGGGCCGCTGTGCTTGATAGCAGGCGGCGGACCATGTATTTCACCCGTTGCAAATTCGAAAAGGAGAAGAAACTGGGTTGTGACCTCATGAAAGCCGAAAAGAGCGGAAAGGATTGGGAGGAACCCAAGGAGATGAAGGTCAAACCGGAGGATGCCGATTCAATTAGTGCCGGTCATCCGGCGATCGGTTTCCGCGACCGGGTCATGGTCTTTGCCTCGAACATGGAAGGCACCAAAGGGGACCAGGACCTCTGGATGATGAAGTACAAACGGCGCGAAAAGAAATGGACCGAGCCCAAAAACCTGGGCTCAGAGATCAACACACCCGGTAAGGAAGTCTTTCCTTTTATCCGGGAGAACGGGAACCTCTACTTTGCATCCACCGGCCACAAAGGAATGGGTCGATTGGATATTTTCATGGCCGAGAACGTGGGGGAAAATGAAGAAGAGGATGTCGAATGGAAAAACGTGAAGAACCTGAAACATCCCATCAATTCCCCTTCTCATGATTTTGGGATCGTTTACAATGAAGATGAGGACAAAGGCTTTTTCTCAAGCGACCGCTCAGGAGGCAAGGGACAGGACGATATCTATAGCTTTAAGATCCCGCCCGTCATTATTAAACTCCGGACCAAGGTCTTTAACAAGGAAACGGAGGAACCGGTAAAAAATGCGACCGTGAAGGTCACGGGAACGGACGGTTCTTCGTTCGAGGTCAAGACCGACGAGAATGGCGAATTCCTTTTTGATGAGAAAGGTGGGGAACGCTATATCAAGCGGGGAACGACCTACGACATCAAGGTCGAGAAGGATTCTTTCCTCGTGGCGACGGATAAGATCTCGACCGTGGACGTTGAAGAATCCACCACCTTCGTGAAGGAATTCTTTATTCAACCTTATGTTGAGGAAGAGCCGATCGAGTTCCCGGAAGTCCGTTACGCCTATGACAGCGCTGCGATCCAGGTGAACGACACGGTGAACTCCAAGGACTCCCTGGATTTCTTGTACGATGTGCTGGTCGATAACCCCAACATTGTGATCGAGCTTATGGCGCACACGGACGCGCGGGGGAATGATGCCTATAACGAGAAACTTTCCCAGGCCCGGGCGGAATCCTGTGTGGAATACCTTATCTCAAAAGGGATCGATTCCGATCGCTTGGTGGCAAAAGGGTATGGAGAATCCCGCCCCAAGGTCCCTAAGTCGAAGATCGAAGAGATGGAAAGCGAGGAGAAAAAAGAATCCGCCCACCAGAAGAACCGGCGAACCGAGTTCAGGGTGTTGCGGGAGGATTATGTGCCTGATAAAGAGGGTGGTAAAAAGGAAGGCAGTGAGCAGGGTTCGCGTGAAGAAGGGGCATCCAATGGGGAAGGGGAGGCTTCCGGAAAATAGCGTCGGATCCTAATTCGACGTCTCCCTCATTCTGCTTTTCGGGTACGTGCTACTTTTTTCTGGATGAGCTTTTGCCCTTCCGCTTTTTTATAAGTTTCGGCTATTTTTTCGACACGACATGGAGGAGGAAAACCGATATACGGCCCGGGGGGTATCAGCGGGCAAAGAAGAGGTGCATGAGGCTGTGCGAACAAGTGGGAAGGGCCTCTTTCCCGGTGCTTTTTGTAAAGTCGTTCCGGATCATCTCTCCAACGATCCCGAAAGTTGTGTGATCATGCATGCCGACGGGGCCGGTACCAAATCGGCCCTTGCTTATGCGTATTGGAAAGAGACCGGGGATACGGAGGTGTGGAAGGGGATCGCTCAGGATGCCCTGGTGATGAATACGGACGATCTCCTCTGTGTTGGGGCCGTTGATAACCTCCTTGTTTCCACGACCATCGGGCGAAACAAGCGGAAAATCCCCGGCGAAGTGCTTAAGGCGCTCATCGAAGGGGTCGAGGAGTTTCTTCAGAACCTGCGGGACCAAGGGGTCAACATTCATTCGACTGGTGGAGAGACGGCCGATATCGGTGACCTGGTCCGCACCATCGTTGTCGATGCCAACGCTGTGGCCCGGATGAAAAGAGACCGTGTGCTTACCTTTGAAGGGGTCCGGCCGGACGATGTGATCGTCGGATTTTCCTCCACCGGTCGGGCAAGCTACGAAAATGTCCACAACAGTGGGATCGGAAGCAACGGGCTCACCTCTGCACGGCACGATCTGTTGGGAGAAACTGTCAAACGGGATCATCCGGAGACCTATGACCCCGAGACCCCGGAGGACCTGCTCTATACCGGAAAATACGCTTTGACCGATACCATCGATGGGTTGCCTCAGGATGCTGGCAAGAGTCTGCTTGCTCCTACGCGTACCTATCTTCCGCTCGTCCGCAAGCTGTTCTCTGAATGCGGTCCGGCCATCCATGGGCTGGTCCACTGTACCGGCGGGGGACAGACCAAGATCCTGAACTTCATCCACGGGCTTCGCGTTGTGAAGAATAGCCTCTTTGAAACACCGCCGGTCTTTCGACTCATCAGGGAAGCGACCGGTACCTCCTGGGAGGAGATGTATCAGGTCTTTAATATGGGACATCGGCTGGAAGCCATCGTCCCCCGGGATAGGGCAGGGGAGGTGGTCGACATAGCAGCAACTTTTAATATCGAGGCCGGGGTTATCGGTCACATTAAAAATGGCCCCAAAGGCCTCGAACTTCATTCGCCGGCGGGCCCGATCCAATACGGGGCGGATAGGCAATAATGGGATCAAACGTTCCACCCTTGAACAAACTGCTTAAAAGACTGGAAGAAGCCAAGGAGCGCCGCGACGAGATCGAAAAGGAAATGTCGGACCCTTCGGTTGTGGCAGACCAGGAGCGTTTCTCCCGCCTTAATAAGGAATACAAGGAATTGGCGCCCATCCGGGACCTCTATTTTGAGTATCGGGACCTCCTCGAGAATATTCGAAGCTCCCGTGAGATCCTCGATAACGAGACGGATGATGAACTGCGTTCCCTTGCGAGTGAGGAGCTCCCGGCCCTTGAAGAAAAAAAGGAGGAACTCGAGGAAAGGATCCGTTTCAGTTTGGTGTCAAAGGATCCTGAAGATGAACGAGATGCCATCGTCGAGATCCGGGCTGGAGCTGGTGGTGATGAGGCCAGTATTTTCGCGGGGGACCTCTACGAGTTGTACACCCGCTACATCAATGCAAAAGGGTGGCAACAGGAAGTCATTCGCTCCACACCGGGGCCTTCCGGAGGCTACAAGGAGATCGCTTTTAAAGTTCGGGGTACCGATGTTTATGGCGTATTAAAGTATGAGTCTGGTGTACACCGCGTTCAGCGCGTTCCTCAGACCGAATCACAGGGCCGGGTGCACACCTCTGCTGCATCGGTGGTTGTCCTTCCGGAAGCCCGGGAGGTCGATGTAACCCTGGATGAAAAGGACATCCGAAAGGATACGTTCCGGGCTTCCGGGGCTGGTGGTCAGCACGTGAACAAAACGGAATCAGCCGTGCGCCTAACGCACCTGCCCACTGGTATCGTCGTTGAATGTCAGGAAGGTCGATCCCAGTTAAAGAATTACAATACCGCCCTCAGCGAGATTCGATCGAGGCTCTACGAAAAGGAGTATGAAAAGGAAATGGCGGAGCGGACCCGGAAACGACGGACGATGGTATCCTCGGGGGATCGTTCAGCCAAGATCCGGACCTACAATTTTCCCCAGGGCCGCGTTACCGATCACCGCATCAATTTTTCGGTGCACGATCTCGAGCGTGTTCTGCAAGGCGATATCCAGCAGTTCATCGACCGGCTGCAACTGGCCGAGAACACTGAAAAACTGAAACAAGCGGGCCTCGATGAGGACCTGGCCTCGAACACTTGAGCTCCATGACCAGAGAAGCTCTTACCCGCGCGATCCATGAAAAAAGATCTTTCCTGTGCGTGGGGTTGGATACGGATCCGGAGCGGGTTCCGCGGCATTTTCATGCGGAAGCAGAACCCGTGCTCGCTTTCAACAAAGGGATCATTGATGCGACGGCGGACTTGTGTGTGGCGTATAAGATCAATGTGGCCTTTTACCAGTACGAAGGGGGATGGGAGGTCCTTCGCAAAACTTTGGCCCATATTCCGGCCGGTATTTTCACGATCGCCGATGCGAAAGTAGGGGATATCGGCAACACAGCCGAACAGTATGCCGAGGCCTATTTCGAACGCCTCGGCTTCGATGCGGTCACGATCGCCCCCTATATGGGCCATGATGCCATCCAGCCTTTCCTGAAAAGGGAAGGGAAATGGGGGATCGTACTCGGGCTTACCTCCAACAAAGGGGCAGCGGATCTGCAAGAATTGCCCGTCGGAGACAGTGAAGAAAAGTTCTTCGAAAGGGTGCTGGCCTGGGGGAAGGGGCACGGAAGCCCGGATGATCTGATGTTCGTGGTCGGTGCTACCCAGGCTGATCGTTTACGGAAAGTTCGGGCCATTGTTCCGGACCATTTCCTCCTTATCCCGGGTATCGGTGCACAGGGTGGTGATCTGGACCGGGTGATGGATGAGGGGATAACGCGTGATGTCGGCCTTTTGGTGAACGTCTCCCGGGCCATTATCTATGCCGGGGAGGAAACGGATCATCCGGCCCGGGAAGCAAGGGCACGCGCCCGCGAGATCCGGGACCAGATGCGTACCCGCCTCGCGGAAAATACTGGTTAGAGGAAGAGCCCGCCTTGCTCAAGTTCGGCCGGCCGTTACTTCACTTTATCCACGACCGCCTTGAAGGCTTCGGGTTGATTCATGGCCAGATCCGCCAATGCTTTCCGGTTCAGGTCGATGCCGTTGTCCTTGATCTTTCCCATGAATTCTGAATAGGACATTCCGTACTGTCGAGCCCCGGCATTGATCCGTTGGATCCAAAGTTTCCGGAACTCCCGTTTTTTCTGCTTGCGATCCCGATAGGCGTATTGAAGTGCTTTTTCCCGGGCATTCCTCGCATGCCTGTAGACGTTCTTCCGGCGTCCGAAATAGCCCTTGGTGCCCTTAAAGAGCTTCTTTCTCCTTTGTTGGCGGGTTGTCGTGTTCTTTGAACGTGGCATAGGCGTTGATTTTACTCGAGGGTTCTATAAGCAGGTCCCTCCGGGTCTCATGTTTCTTGGAGCCTTCCTTTTGCTCCCCGTGCGCTTACTTACCCGGTCTTTTTATTTACCGATCATTTTGCGGACCCGCTTCCGGTCAGGCCGCGAAACGGAGGTAAATTTCTCGAGGCGTTTCTTCCGCTTTTTGTCCTTTTTGGTAAGCAGGTGGCTCTTGTAGGCATGCTTTCGTTTCAACTTCCCACTTCCTGTTGTGCCGAAACGCTTTTTGGCACTCGAATTGGCTTTCATCTTGGGCATCGTACTGGCGTTTTAATTCTTTTTCTTTTTCGGGGAGATCATCATGATCATCCTTTTTCCTTCCAGGGTGGGCATGCTCTCTACCGTTCCGTATTCTTCGAGCTCATTGGCCAGGCGTAGAAGAATGTATTCACCCTGTTCCTTGAAAACGATCGAGCGTCCTTTAAAGAATACGAAAGCTTTCACCTTGTGCCCCTCCTGCAGAAATTTTTTGGCGTGTTCAAGCTTAAAGTTGAAGTCGTGTTCGTTTGTATTCGGACCGAAACGGATCTCCTTGAGGGAAACCTTTTGTTGATTGGCCTTAAAGGCTTTTTGTTTCTTTTTCTGTTCGTAAAGGAACTTGTTGTAGTCGATGATCTTACAGACCGGGGGATCGGCTTTTGGTGAGATCTCCACCAGATCAAGATCCTGATCTTGAGCCTTCTTCAGGGCATCTTCCGTGGCAAAAACGCCTTGATCCCCATCATCGTCCACGACCCTTACTTCGGGCACCCGGATCCGTTCGTTTATGCGGTGCCTGTTTTTGGTATCTCGGCCACCGCCTCCTTTCTTTTTTCTTCGCTTACCTATTTCTTCAGATTTTTAAGGGTTCTTATTGTTCGGGCTCCGGTTTTTCCGGCATTTCCTCTTCCTCTTCTTTCAGTCGGTCTACTAGGTCCGTCAGCTCCATTTGTCCGATGTCCCCTTCAGCTTGTTTCCGGACAGAGACCGTTCCCGAGTCCGCTTCTTTTTCACCAACGATCAACATGTAGGGGATCTTCATGGTCTCTGCGTCGCGGATCTTTTTCCCGACCTTTTCGTTCCTAAGGTCTTTGGAGGCGCGAATATCGTAATTATGGAGGAGTTTCAAAATCTCCTCGGTCTTTTTGTTGAACTTCTCACTGATCGGCAGCACAATGGCCTGTTCCGGGGCCAACCAGAGCGGGAAACGACCTTCGCAATGTTCGATGAGGATCGCCATGAACCTTTCCATTGAACCGAAGGGTGCCCTATGGATCATCACCGGCCTGTATGGCTGGTCGTCCTTACCTGTATATTCCAGACCGAATCGTTCGGGCAGGTTATAGTCGACCTGTATAGTGCCGAGTTGCCATTCCCGTTGGAGAGCATCCCGGATCATGAAGTCGAGTTTGGGGCCGTAAAAGGCCGCTTCGCCTTCCACCTCTTCGACCTCTAGACCTTTTTCTGTAGCGGCTTCCCGTATATTCTGTTGGGATCGCTCCCAATTCTCCGCGTTCCCGATGTAATCCGAGCTTCGCTCGGGGTCCCATAGGGAGAGTTGGGCCTTGTAATCGTGCAGACCGAGCACTTCAAAAATGTGAAGGACGAGCTCGATCACCTTTTTGAACTCTGCCTTGACCTGATCGGGTCTGCAGAAAATATGGGCGTCGTCCTGGGTGAAACCCCGAACCCTGGTCAACCCGTTCAATTCCCCACTCTGTTCGTAACGATAAACGGTCCCGAATTCTGCATACCGGATGGGAAGGTCTCGGTAAGAATGCGGGGTCCGTCTGTATATTTCGCAGTGGTGGGGGCAATTCATTGGCTTCAGAAGAAATTCCTCGTCTTCGTCCGGGGTTTGAATGGGTTGGAAGGAGTCTGCCTGGTATTTTTCATAGTGACCGGAGGTCACGTAAAGCTCCTTTGACCCGATGTGGGGGGTGATCACGGGTTCATAGCCGGCATCCTCCTGGCTATCGCGGAGAAAACGTTCCAGCCTTTCCCGGATCCTGGCCCCCCTCGGTAGCCAAAGGGGTAGACCTTGCCCGACCCGGTCGGAGAACGAAAAGATCCCAAGACGCTTTCCGAGTACTCGGTGATCGCGTTTTTTGGCTTCTTCGAGAAAGGCCAGGTGGGCATCCAGCATCTTCTTTTGGGGAAAACTGATCCCGTAGATCCGGGTCATTTGTTTATTGCGCTCATCGCCCCGCCAATAAGCACCGGCCACATTCATTAGCTTCACCGCTTTGATCATGCCGGTATGTTCGATATGCGGCCCCCGGCAGAGATCGGTGAAATGACCGTGGTCACAGAACGTGATATCCCCATCCTCGAGTTCTCCGATCAGCTCGAGCTTGTATTCATTGTGATGTTTTTGATAGTAGGCCTCGGCTTCCTCTTTTGATACCGGATAAAGGGTATAACGGTTCTTCTGAGCGGCCAATTCAAGCATCCGCTCCTCGATCTTCGGTAGGTCATCTTCGGTAATGCTGTGTTCGCCCGGGTCTATGTCGTAATAGAAACCCTGGTCGATGGCCGGGCCGATCCCGAACTTGATCCCCGGATAGAGGTCCTGGAGGGCTTCGGCCATTAAATGCGCCGTGGAATGCCAGAAGGTCTTTTTACCTTCTTCGTCCTCCCAGGTCAAGAGTTTAACGGTGGCATCCTCTTGAATGGGCCATTTGAGGTCCCATGTCTTTCCGTTTACCTTGGCCACAAGGACCTTTTTGGCCAACCCTTCACTGATGTCCCGGGCAATGTCGATCGGACGGACGCCTTCCTGTGCATCGTAAGAAAAGACCGATCCATCCGGTAGTGTGATCTGGATCATACCCTGATCATTTGGCCGGCAAAAATAGGGATCCTTGAAGGGACATCACACAGGGCGGGAATGGGCTTGAACACGAGTGTAGCTGGGGCTGCGTAAAGAAAGGGTGTTAACCCCATCGCTCATAAAGAAGTGCGTTCAAGAGTCGAAGATATTGGTCTCGTAACCCAACACGAAAACCATGCAACCAACGGCCTCTTCCTTTTTCAGGTCATCATTGCGGGCGGGGATAACGTAATTGATGTAAAGGGACCGGGAACGGTCGGGTTCAAATACGAACTTTTCCTTGCTATCCGGCAGTTGTTTTGTGCTGTAGAGCAATTCGCGGTCATCCGCGTCCGATGATTTGTCATATACCTCTACATCCACGTTCTGTGGTAGACCCGAACGGTTGAAGACGAAGCGGTACTTTTCCCCCCAGAACAAAGGCACTTCGATCTCACCTCTTTGGGACTCGCCAGTGAACTTGATCTTGCTGACCTTACCAGCGTCGTATTTAAAGGGATCGAGCATTTCCTTGGATGCTTTGACAATGGCTTTTTGATCACAGATCTCCACAGGATTTGCGGATATGAGAGAAGCTCCCGTTACGATGATCACGAATAAACGTAGCCCCCAATGCTTTAGAGTGGTCCCCATGGTTCCGTTCCTTTTTGATCCAATGTCCGCTTCACTGGTCATTGACAAAAGTTAGTTTATACCCGACCGCGAATGCTACACATCCGCCCGGTGTCTTTTTTTCGTTCCCCGGGATCTTGTACTGGACGTACAAGGGTTTGGACTTCTCCGGTTCAAAAATGAATTGATCCTGCTTTTTCGGGAGGTCCTTGCTTGAAAAGACCAACTTTCTTTTTCCGAACAGCGTAGCCGTCGAAAAGATATTGACAACGACCTCGTTTTTTTTCGGGATATCACTGATATCGAAAGTGAGTCGGTATTTCTCTCCTTTAAAAAGTGGCACCCGGATCTCTTTTACCTGGCTCGAATCGGTCGCTTTTATCTTTGTGATCTCTGATGAGTCATAAGTGTACGGTGACAGCTCCTTTTTACAATTCGCAAGGATCGGCTTTTGCTCGCACTCCACGGGTTTTCCACCAGCATACAAAAGCCCGGCCATGAGGAGTATACACCATTTTTTAACGAAACCCATGGACCTTAAGTTTCAACAACTTGTTCCCGGATGGAAACGATCCGCTTCTTGATCTCTTTCAAGTCCTCTTTCGATAGTTCGATCTCCGGCAATTTCTTCTCTCCTTTTTTCAGTGCCTGAACTTCCTCCATGTTGTTCATGGTCGTATAGAGGCCCTCGAGTTCATCGATCAGCGCTTTGAGACTTTCCTGGTCCCTTACCGAGCTTTTGAGGCCTTTTAAAAGGTTCTTAAGGATCTGCATTTGTTCGACCAATCGCTGTTCGAGCCGCTTGTTTTTCTTGTCGGTGGACTTGGCACCGAGATACATGCTCTCGACCCATGCGCCAGTGAAACTGACCACCTTCAGGGAGCTTGCCCCGTTCTCGTTCACGTATTCATCGAAATTCTCCTGCACTTCCACGAGTAGATTCGCGAGGCTGTCCCGGTTGTTCAGGTTATTGCGGAACCGCTCGGTCAGTTCGTCGGAATTGAACAAAGCGACCAGCCCGAGCTCATCCGCCAGGGATCGAAGGCTTTTAACGACCTCCATGGCCTGTTCCTTTCGGTCATTCAACACCAAATAGGAAAGGTCGGCGCTGTAAACCCCGAACATCATTTTCTTCTTCTGTGTGGAAACGTAATCGGAGGCTTTTCCGGGCTCCCGGATCAGCCCTTCCTTATAGGCAAGACCGGCCTTTTTGAAAATGGAAGCGATCTGCAGGGGGGAAGGAAGGACATAATTCGTTGATCCCCTGTCCTCTTTTTTATTGGAGCCCAACTCGACCTTTTCGGGTTGGTCGTTCGCTTCTTTATCAGGCGTTTCTGAGCTCTTTTCCTGGTCTTTTTTACTGCCTTCCCCACAGGCCACGAAGAAACCTGTTAATAGAAAGATACCGATGTACCTTATCAATGTCTTCATTGGTAGAAGCTTTGAAATTTTGACCAAAACTAAAAAAAATCAGGAATGCGGTCCTTGATCCCGGCGATCGAAGATACGTTCCATACCGACCTCCCCATGGGTGATGCTTTATACCGGCCATTTCCCGATGAATCCACACGCCTTTTTGCGCTATTAAATTCGAGCCCGTTCCTGAGATCCGGGCCCCGATGAAAAAGATCAAGGTCGACCTCCATGGCATTCATAACAAGAATGAAGCGATCGAAAAGGCCTTGAAGGACGGGGTCGAAGAGGCTCTTTCCACGCGTACGAAAGTTTTAGAGATCATCCCCGGTAAAGGCACGGGACAGTTAAAGAAACGGGTCTTAAAGTTTCTGGAAAGAAAGGATATACGGGACAAATATCACCGGATCGACAAGGACCGCGACAATTCCGGACGGATCTTCGTCAGATTTAAGTTCTGATCCATATCAGGGGCATTTTTACGGCTTGCTTATTACATTGCCGTTCCCTGATCGATCTCGGTCCTGATAAAAGGGACCGACGATCACACGTGTCCAAAAAGAGCTGAAACGACAATAACCCTTTG
Source organism: uncultured Weeksellaceae bacterium (assembly GCA_964453635.1). Taxonomy (GTDB): domain Bacteria; phylum Bacteroidota; class Bacteroidia; order Flavobacteriales_D; family CAYVSK01; genus CAYVSK01. The sequence goes on from CAYVSK010000067.1 coordinate 14,086, forward strand.
CGTTTGAGGCCTATTTCAGAGCCTCAAGATACAAAATTTCGATCCAAGCCCCCCTTTGAAAAAGGTCATTAAAAAGTGCGAGTTGTTTTCCTGGTGGTTCATCTGGCGGATCGTATATGGGGTCCTCCAGCCATGCCCA
>CAYVSK010000068.1:0-3380 GCA_964453635.1 uncultured Weeksellaceae bacterium
ACATTTTTTTGCTTTTCTGCCATAATGCGGAAGGATTTCGAGCCTTGGCCGGGATTTTCCCCTGGTTCGGCCCTGTCCCACAAATATAGGTTTTTAAGGAGAAAAAGGAATTGCTATCTTTCCGATCCAAAAATCCAAACCCTTATGTTCGAAAACATGCTTGAACAACTCGGCCCTTTCAAGGAAAAAATGGAAGAGGCCCAACAAAAACTGGCCACGATCACCGTTGAAGGAGAGGCCGGCAATGGCGCCGTAAAAGTAACCTGCAACGGCAATCGAGAGGTCAAGGAGATCAGCATCGCCGATGAGGTCTATCAGGAAGGAAAAGAGGATGTTGCGGACCTCGTCGTGGTGGCCACGAACCATGCCCTTAAAGAAGCCGAGAAACTCTACGAAAGTGAAATGCAGGAAAAGGCCAAGGAGATCCTCCCCAACATGCCGGGATCTTAATGGGCCAAAGCTGAAATCTGCCCTTCAAGGTTCATGGAGTCGAAGGGATCATTAAGGCGGGTCTTCCGGGAAAAGCGAAAAGCCTTGTCCCCGGAGGCCATTGAGAGCGCCAACGAAGCTATCCGGATCAATTTTATTTCCTTTTTGGAAAGCTATCGGGAGCGGGTCTCGTTGATCCATATCTTCTTACCCATCAAAAAGAATCGGGAGGTCGATACCTGGCCCATTGTCCAGGCTATCCGAGAACGGTTCCCCGAAATGGATATGGCGGTACCCAAGAGCGATATGGAGCATGAAAGGATGGACGCCGTCCTTTTGGAGAAGGACACGGAGTTCGATCTGAACCCCTTATCGATCCCTGAACCCAAAGACGGAAAGCAGGTCGACCCTCAACGGATCGACCTGATGGTCCTGCCTCTCCTCGCTTATGATCGGCAAGGCGACCGGGTCGGATACGGGAAGGGGTTTTACGACAGCTTTCTGGCGCATTGCAAACCGGCGCTGATCAAGGTCGGGTTGTCCTTCTTTGAGCCTGTGCCCCGCATAAAAGACACAGCCCCTCATGACATCCACCTCGACCATTGTGTAACCCCCGAGACCACTCATAACTTTAACAGATAGGAAAGGATCATGGGGAAGCCGAACGATCCGGACACACTAATGGAAGGGATCCGGGAAGGGGACCGAACTGCGTTGGCAAGGGGCATCACGCTCTTGGAAAGCACGAAGCCGGAGGGAGAGGAGAACGCGCATCGCCTCCTTGACCTTTGTCTGCCCTATAGCGGGGATTCGATTCGGGTCGGGATCACAGGTGTACCCGGTGTGGGGAAGAGCACCTTCATTGATGCGATGGGAAAGTTCTGGACCGAAAAGGGTCATAAGGTGGCCGTCCTCGCTATTGACCCTTCGAGCAGCAAAAGCGGAGGCAGCATACTTGGCGACAAGACCCGAATGACGGAATTGGCGTCCGATCCCGATGCATTCGTCCGCCCTTCTCCAGCAGAAGGGTCGCTGGGAGGGGTTGCCAGAAAGACCAGAGAGAGCATATTTCTTTGCGAAGCCGCTGGTTACGACCGGATCATCGTGGAAACGATCGGGGTCGGCCAGTCGGAGACGGTGGTCGACTCCATGGTCGACGTCTTCCTGTTGTTGATGCTGGCCGGAGCAGGAGATGAATTGCAGGGCATTAAAAGAGGGATCATGGAGATGGCGGACATTGTTGCCATTAACAAAGCGGACGGTGACAATGCGGACAAGGCCAAGGAGGCAAAAAAGGACTACGAACACGCCCTTTCCCTGTTACCACCCTCCAAAAGCGGTTGGAAACCCGTGGTCAAAACCTGTTCAGCCCTGGAGCGATCCGGGATCGGGGCGATCGATGAAGCGACGGAAGCCTTTATTGACAATGCCCGGAAACAGGGCACTTTCACCAGAAATCGGGAAGAACAAGCAAGATATTGGCTTCATCAGACCATCGAGACGACCCTCAAAAAACAATTCTACGAAGAAGAGGCCGTGCAGGGCCTGTTAAGCGAAGTGGAAGATGGGGTCTCCAAAGGGAAGATCTCCTCGACAACTGCAGCAGAAAAGCTTCTCCGGACCTTTCGTCTGGACGCCAGGGAAAAAGGCGACCCGGACCGATGAGCTTTTTTCAGAATAGAATGGGCTCCTTAAAGATCACTTGTTGTTCAGGACCATCAAGGATCGCACGGTATCCGAAAGGGTTCGGCGCCGAAGCTGTTCTCCGGTCTCCATATCGAATTGGGCGATCGCCTGCCCTGAAGCAACCACGATCCGTGAATTCTCCAGATCGAACGAGATATGTGAAGGGGACACCTCCTTGTTGACCGCCACAAGGCTGTTGGTGGAAGGAAGGAATCGATAGATCCCCTTTTCATGTGCCAAAAAGACTTTTCCTCCTTCGGTCATGATCGCATCCCGATATTCGCCGGAAGGGGATCCCGTCAATTCGCGCATGGTGTTCCCGGTAACCCCGAACTTTCGGAAAGACCCCTGCCCCTTCCGGTTCATGACCAAATAAACGCTCTCTTTCCCTTTCGGGATGATGCTCACCACTTTTCCATCGATCGTACGCTTTTCCTTAAAGGAACCGGTAGAACTATGGTAAATACCGAGCACCTTGTCATTGTTGTTCACCTGTTCCTGATAAGTCAGGATATACTTTCCCGTACTTCTGGCCAAATAGGCATGATGATCCTCGGGGAGGTCACATACCAATGCGATGGACCCCCCACCCCGGTACCCCCGGATCGACCCCGTGGATAGGGCCACAAAGACCAATTTTTCCCGCGGGTCGTTCTGTACGGCCGTAAAATATGGAAAAGGGGGATTGGTCTTGTTGGGGACGGACCACTTCTCGTTGCCGGTTTCCGGGTCCCTTGCGACGAGGTCCCCGTTCTTGCTACCGGCGATCAGGATCGATCGATGGTAAGAACTTGCATCCGCACCGGTGAGATCGGCCTTTTGAGACGTCAGAACCCCACCGGACAGATCCGCATTGTATCGATGAATGGTCCGCGTCTGCCCCCCGGGATCGGTGACCGCATAGAGCCCTTTCAATTCGAGGGGAGCCTCGAGCAGGGTGATCCTTCTGAACGCTTTTTTGGATCGCTGGATGGTCTTTGCCCGTACCTTCACTTTATAAACGCCGGACTTGAGCCGTTCATCACTCACCTTCAGGGAGCCCTCAAAGGTGACGTTCTTCCGGTCAGGGGAGCGGGTTTCGGTATTCGATACCGGGGTCCCATTTTGATCGATAAGCTCGACCTCCACCATACCGATCTTCTCTTCACTGTGTATCCGGCTCTTGACCTTGAATGTATCAGGCACCACTATGGTCTTCGAATCCCCGGCCGGTCTTAGGATCTCGATAAGAGGCCGGTTCGGGATCTCTTCTTTCTTCTGGCAGG
>CAYVSK010000068.1:3390-8645 GCA_964453635.1 uncultured Weeksellaceae bacterium
GGAAACCGCCGCCAAAAAAGCCCATATAAGGAATATGCCCAAATGCTTTGGCTTCATGCGTTTTTTTCTTGCCGGCCGGTCAAAGATGATCCCCTCCTTGACGAAGGAAGAGGCGTTTTCAAATTTTGATTCCGCTTCTGCAGATCCTTTCGGTTCTTTCGGAACAATTTGATCCCAAGGAATATCCCGGTAAGAAAGACCGTGGCGATGAATATCAGAACGAAGACCTCACCCACACTCAGATCGGTAAAAACAAGGCAACGCTCCATTATATGATCAGGATCCGCTTGGGGTTCATCTGCTCATTTCCGACTGACCCTTCCAATGGCCTTCCCGACATCAATTAAAGAACTTGCTGTTCCACTGGTCCGAACTGAAATCCCGGGCTGTGGTGATCCCTGTGATCAAAGCCATGGTGAAAAAGAAAATGGTAAGGATCGCGGCCATGAACACCTTTTTGAGCATAGCAAGGTTCACCGTGGTCGTCTCTCCACCGATCATATCCGCGGGTAGGAACGTCACCATTAAAAAAGCAAGTATCACGCTCGTCACAAGCAGGGACCTTGCATTGCGGAAGGGGAAGTACCAAAACTTCCTGAAGGCAGAGAGCTCATTCCCCCATTTGTATATCAAATAGAACTGGCCATTGCCCAACGACGCGAAGAGGAGTGGATCCTTCATGCTGTCCTGCAATTCAAAACGCTGCTCAGGGGCCATTATGCGAAACTGTTCGATCCTTACCCCCGTTCGGGACTCCAATTCCCGCACCCGCTGGATCGCCTCATAAGGGATCTCGTCCTTGAAATAGGGCGTCGGAAGGAAGCGCAACCGGTACTTGGTACAGGTTCTATGAATGGTGGACCCGGAGAAGATCCGCTCCCCTTCCAATCCCGAGGGATCGACATTCCACCGGCCCGGGCTTCCTTTTTGCAGCCTTTGCCATATATCGGCCTCCTCGGATTCAGAGAGGCGAAGCAAATCATTGGCTTCCTTTACGAGCCAGGAAGCAGTGCCCTCCTGTTCCTTGCGCAATTCCTGTTCAAGATCCACCGTTGTTCTGGCCATGGGTCCCGAATTTTTGAAGCGTTCATTGTTCAAGAACAAAAAAGAGGGAGTGAAGGTTCGGACCTTCCCCCTTTCCGAAGGTAAAAATTTTGGAACTCATCAGGCTGCCTTATCACGGCTCACCTTTCTCATACGGGGTTCTGGGATGAATTTCCAAACGATGAACCCCACCAGGAGGATCACCGTTCCACCGATCATGGTGTTGCTGATATAACCGGCGGATACATAGGAAAATCCCGCGACCGCCGCACCAAGCCCCGTACCACTTTGCCCCATGGAGGTCATAAGGCTCATCATGGCCCCCCTGTTACCCGGGGTCACTAGTTCCGTGGCCAATGCTTGAAAAGGGCTGATCCGCATGGCAATAAGGACCATTGCAAGAAAGAAAAGGGGATACGCCACCCAGAAGCTCGTCACCAGAAAGGTTGAGGAGACCATGACCAGGGAAAAGCCGATACAGGAAAGCAGGATCAACCCTTTCCTGCCGAAGACATCGGACAATTTTCCAGCATTCGGCCCCGACAGGACATTCCCGAGCCCTCCGACGAAAAAGAGGGACGCAATAGCGGTGCCGCTGACCGCAAAATTGGCCTCTAACCAAGTGGGGAGATAAACGATGAAGCAGGACAAGCTGAAGAATTGCAGCAGAAAGGCTGTACAGGTGGCCACCACCGCAGGCCTTTTTATGAGATCCCCGTATTTTCTCAGATAATGACCGAGGGTAAGGGGATCCCTGGAGAATTCAACTTCCGGTTGGGGCACCCATAGACGAATGAAAACAAAGGCCGTGGCCATGATGGCAGAAAAGACCAAAAAGGGTGCCCGAAAGCCGAAATTCTCAGCAAGGATGGTCCCGATCGGAATGCCGAGGATCTGGCCCATGGCAACCCCGCTCATGACCCAACCACTTGCCCACCCCCGACGCTCGTAAGGAAAGTAGTCCCCGATGTAAGCGACCGCGGAACCACTGAGGATCCCACCAGCAACACCCGCAAGACTCCTGGCGATCAAGAGCAGAACAAAGCCATTCGCAAGTACATGCATTGCAAGCGCCCCGGCCATTCCAGCGGTCCCGTATAAAAGGATCCGTCTCCTTCCGATCTTGTCGGAAATGGGTCCGACAACGAGTGCAAAAACGCCTACCGTAACGGCATAAGAGGTCACAAGGGTGCCAAGGATCCCCTCATTGGTATCCAGTTGTTCACTGATCCGGGGGAGGATCGGTGAGACGATCATGATCTGGCTGCTGGCAGCGAATACCAACAACCAGAGGCAAAAAATGATCAACCGGTCCCCTGCTTTCTTCTCCATGGATCGCGAAGGTATGATCCCTGGACCCCATGGAGCATAAGAAAGGGACCGAGCTCCTTAACCCGTCCGCTCGTAGATCGCGGGGTAACTTTGGGGATCCGCCTCGTTCATGATCCCGTAAAGGGTATCGAAGATCTCGTCTGCGTTCGGCTTGGAGAAATAATCCCCGTCGGTCGCATACGCTGGCCGATGCGCCTTGGCACTCAGGGTGACGGGCTCAGTATCGAGGAAAAAATAGCCTTTTTGCTCATTCAGGACCTTATCGAGCATATAGGCCGTTGTCCCACCCGGCACATCCTCATCAATGAAGGCGATCCGGTTGGTCTTCCGAAGAGAATCCACAATGGTGCCCTCCAGATCAAAAGGCAACAAGGTGCGCACATCGATCAATTCAACGGATATGCCGAAATCCTCCAATTCCTCTGCGACCTGAGCGCAAATGTTGAAGGTGGAAGCATAGGAGACGACGGTAATGTCGGTCCCTTCCCGAACGACCTCAGGGACACCGAGCGGTGTTGTGAATTCCCCGACGTTCTTCGGCAGCTTCTCCTTGGTGCGGTAAGCGTTCAGGGGCTCCACGATCAGGGCCGGTTCATCAGATGCCATCAAGGTGTTATAGAAACCAGCCGCATGGGTCATGTTCCTGGGTACACAAACGTGCATACCACGGAGGGAATGAATGAAAGCCCCCATCAGGGAACCGGAGTGCCATATGCCTTCAAGCCGATGACCCCTGGTACGGATGATAAGCGGGGCCTTTTGCCCCCCTTTTGTCCGGTAATGCAAAGTGGCCAGATCATCGCTGGTCAATTGAAGGGAATAATAGAAATAATCGAGGTATTGGATCTCAGCGATGGGCCGCAAACCGCGCATGGCAAGGCCGATGCCCTGACCGACGATGGTCGCTTCCCGAATGCCCGTATCAGCGACCCGCGTCTCTCCGAAGGTCTGTTGCATCCCTTCGAGTCCCTGGTTGACATCACCGAGATATCCGGAATCCTCTCCAAAGACCATGGCCCGGGGCTCCTTCCGGAACAAGGCGTAAAAATTGTCCCGGAGGACGATCCGCCCGTCCACCTCTTCACTATCCGCCTCGTACTCGGGATCGACCACAGGAACGTTCAGAGCCCGGTCTTCAGAATTTGAATACAGATAGGAGTTGAATCGTTCCCGATTGTTCTCATCGGCCCTTTCCAGCCAATCGATAAGTTTTTGCCGGGCCTCGAGCTCTTTGTCATTCCGGGCCAATCGCAGCGCCTGCTTGGCACTTCCCACGATATCCATGCGAATGGCATCGGGGGTCTCTTTCAGGTTCTCTCCGATCTTTTGGATGTCGGCCCCGTTATCGCTTCCGGAGGAAAGTTCCTCGATGATGGCAAGGACCTCTTTTTTCTCCCCTTCCATCTCTTTCCGGGCCTCCTTCCAGGCCGCTTTTTTGGCCTCTTTTACGTGATCCTTGTCCGTCTTTTCGATCTCCTCCAGTTCCGCTTCGGTCGCAAGCGGCTCTCCTTCATGTTCGTAAGAAAGGATCCAGTTCCGGAATTGATTGAGGCAATCATATTCCTTCATCCACTCCATCCTTTCCTTGGACTTGTATCGCTCATGAGACCCGGATGTGGAGTGTCCCTGGGGCTGGGTCATTTCCTCCACATGGATCAGAACGGGCACATGATCCTCCCGGCACCGTCTGATGGCCTCTTCGTAGGTCTTACACAAGGCAGCGTAATCCCATCCTTTCACCCGGTATATCTCGTATCCGTTGGTCCCCTCTTCCCGCTGGAAACCTTTCAACACACCGGCAATATCAGTTTTTACCACTTGATGCTCGGTCGGCACGGAGATCCCATACCCATCATCCCATACGGATATGGCAACGGGGACCTCAAGAATACCGGCCGCATTCAGGGTTTCCCAAAAGATCCCCTCAGCGACGCCGGCATCCCCGATCGTGCCAAAAGCCACTTCATTTCCCCCTTTGGAGAACCCATTCTCCAGGCCCTCCAAGGCAGCTTCTTCGCGCCAGACCTTGGAAGCCTGCCCAAGGCCGAGCAAGCGGCCCATTTGAGAAGAAACAGGGGAAGCGTCGGCAGCGGAGTTCTTCTGTTTGGTCAGGTCTTTCCAGCGGCCCTCTTCATCCAGTAGCCTTGTACTGAAATGGGCCGTCATTTGGCGTCCCCCGGAGGAAGGTTCGGCTTCCTCATCCGGATGTGCATAGAGTTGCGCAAAGAATTGCTGCACGGTCAACTGACCGATCGCCATCATGAAGGTCTGATCCCGGTAATATCCCGACCGGAAATCGCCGTCCTGGAATTGTTTGGCCATGGCGATCTGGGCGACCTCCTTGCCATCACCGAAGATGCCGAATTTCGCCTTGCCGGTCAGCACTTCTCGTCTTCCCGTATAGGAAGCTTCCCGGCTTATCATCGCCAATTTGTAATCGGCCAGGACCTCCTGTTTGAAATCCTCGAAACTAACTTCCTCTTTTTCGGCTATAGACGCCTTCTCCCTTTCCATACCGAGCAATTTTATATGTTGGAAATTTCCTCTAATATATCAATATCTCGGGAAAAATTGAACAGGACCCCTTCAGCAAAGCGAAGATCGTTATTTTTGATCGCCGAAAATGAAGCGACTGCATGCCACCATATTGAAGGGCGTTTTTTTAGGGGCTCTTTGCCTGTTCGGTCAGGGTGCTATTGCCGGCGGGTTTCAGGTCAATCTTCAGGGCCAGCGCCAGACCGGGATGGGCCACATCGGAACAGGCCTTCCGGGGACCGCCGCTTCTATCCTTTTCAATCCGGGGGCCCTTGCCAATATGTCCGCTGAGCAATGGGCATTTGCTGGGGGAGTGAGCGGCATTGTGGGCCGGACCACCTTCC
>CAYVSK010000068.1:8655-12826 GCA_964453635.1 uncultured Weeksellaceae bacterium
GATTACCAAGCCAAAACGAAGATCGGGGTCGGGACCCCATTCGCCGTTTACGGGGCCAAACGCCTTTCACCCAAACTCGTTGCGGGCCTGGGAATATACACGCCCTTTGGCAGTGCGACCGAGTGGGACTCCAACTGGCGCGGTAAGCACTTGATCCAGGAGATATCCCTGCAAACCGTATTCATTCAGCCGACGATCTCCTGGCAAGTGAACGACCGGCTCTCCATCGGCGGAGGTTTTGTTCTGGCACACGGGGCCGTGGAGCTTCAACGGGCATTGCCGGTTACCGATCAGGAGGGAAAGGATGCTCAGGTCAACCTCGAAGGAGCCACGCAAAGCTTCGGGTTCAACGCCGGCATTTATTACGAAGCCTCCGATCGCCTCAGTCTGGGATTTGACTACCGGTCTGGCATGGACATGGAAGTCGAGGGCGGTGACGCCTCTTTTTCGGTTCCCTCCGGGATAATTTTCCACGCAACAACAGCTTCAGTTCAAAGGTGCCGTTACCCAATACGGTCACCCTGGGGCTGGGCTACGAGGTCACCGACCGATTGACCGTGGGCATTGATGTGAACTACATCGGGTGGTCCGTTTACGATTCCCTTGGCTTTGACTTCAAAAAGAACACCGAGACCCTCCAGGACACAAAAGACCCCCGCCTTTATGAGAACACCTTCATTTATCGGCTGGGCGGTGAATATGAGCTCGACACGAATTGGACGGTCCGGGCCGGGGGCTATTACGACAACACTCCTGTCAATAAGGACTACTACACCCCGGAGACGCCGGACGGCAACAAGATCGGCCTATCGGTCGGTGCCAGCTGGACCCCCACGGAGCGCTTGACCGTGGACGCCTCCTTTTTGTTCATCACGGCCCAGGAGATCCAAGCCGAGTTCAGTCCCGACAATTTCGGGGGAACCTACAAGACCTTTGCTTATATTCCCGGCGTGGGCTTAAGGTATGCTTTCTGAAGCTGCTTCCCTCCGCTTCATACAATGCGTCCGGATAAGGATCGGGCTTTTCTTCCTGTTCTGGGCCTTTTTTATCTCGGGGCTAAGCGCCCAGGTAACTTCTCCCGGATCGGTCCCGAAAAGCCCGGAAGCGAAATCGGATACCGGTTGGAACAGCAACCTGACAGCCCTCCCTTCCATTAGTTACACCCCGGAAACGAGCCTGGCATTCGGAGGGGTGGGTCTTTGGACCTTTCAATTCCCCGGCGAGGCGGATAGCACCAAGACTTCGAGGATCACGCTCGGGGGAAGCTACACCCTGAACGGTCAGATCCTCTCCTTCATGCCCTTTCAGCTCTACTTTAACAATGAAAAATACGCCCTGCGGGGAAAGGCGGGATTCTTTCGCTTCTTTTATTACTACTATGGGATCGGGAACCGGGTCTCTGAATCCAATGAGGAAGCGTACGATGCGACTTTTCCTTCTTTACGGATGACCTTCAGGAGAAGGATCGGTAAGCATTTCTTTATAGGACCGCTCATTGACCTCAGCCATTATGAGCATTCTGGTTTCGACCCCAAGGGGGAGCTCCGGAAAGGCCACATACCCGGGAGCAATGGTAGCACCATAAGTGGGCTGGGCGGGGTGATCACCTATGATACCCGGCGGAACAACTTTTTCCCCGAAAAGGGATTCTTTGCGGAAGGCAGCGTTTTACGGAACAAAGAAGGGACCTTTGGAACACGTTTCGATTTTACCCGGTATAAGTTGGACATCCGGAAATATGTGGACCTCGGGGAGCGAACGGTGCTCGCCCTGAACGGATACGGGGAGTTCATCGATGGGACGGCTCCTTTTAATGAATTGTCCATGCTTGGCGGCGATGATGTGATGCGGGGCTACTACAGCGGCCGCTACCGGGACAAACACTACCTGGCCCTGCAAGCCGAATTCCGCGACATGTTCTTTGGACCTTTTGGTTATGCCGTTTTTACGGGACTCGGAAAGGTCTTCCCTTCCTTTGATGCATTGGATACAAAGAACCTCAAGCCCAGCATCGGTTTTGGACTCCGCCTGCGGATAAACCGTTCGGAGCACATCAATGTAAGGATGGACCAGGCCTTTGGTACCAACGGGAGTACAGGGTTTTATGGCACGATGGGCGAAGCGTTTTGAACAGGATCGCGCATGACCTTGTACCTTGCATGAAAAAGGGGATTATAAACTTTCCATGGGAATGATCAAAGGAAAAGATCCGTTTTGCCTGTTTTTTGTTCTGATCCCTGCTCTGCTGGGTAGTTGCGACCATTCCGGAGCCCAGACAGACAGTGCGGCTTACAACACCATGCTGAGGGAGCTGCTCAATGGGGATGTGCCCACCATTTCCGTAAAAAAGGCGCAAAAGCACAAGGACGATCACGTCTTCCTCGATGCCCGAAGCAAAGCTGAACACAGAACCAGTCATATAAAAGGCGGGAAGTGGGTGGGTTACGAGGGTTTTGACAGCTCACGTCTCAAAGGCCTCGATCTGTCTAAAGATGACTCTATTGTCGTATACTGCTCGGTGGGAAAGCGAAGTGAGACGGTCACCCGGAAACTCAGAAAAGCCGGATACAAAGGGGCCGTTAACCTCTACGGGGGCATCTTTGAATGGGTGAATCAGAAGAACCCCGTTTACGATCAGGGATCCAAGACGGACTCGGTCCATGCTTATAGCCCGGAATGGGGCGTTTGGTTGAACAAGGGCCGGAAAGTCTACGAAGCGCCATGAAAAGGTTTCTTTATACCCATTTTACCCTTTGCCTCTTGGCGGTTTGGAGCGTTCTATTGATCACTGGTTGCAATAAAGATGAGAATACGGGTTCCGGGTCTGGCGTGGGAAATTACTATGTCGATGGAAAAAAGGTCAATATCAATTCGGCTCAACTCGATATCGATAGTAGTGGGCAGGGAGATAGCACCCAAATTAAGAACACGCTGGCATTATACGGTACTGACGGATCGACCGTTAAGCTCGAATTCAAAGGAGATAACGAAGGATTGCGGTCTCCCCTGAGCGCTTCTCTGCCCAGGGGTGTATTCACCGATATTCAAGGATTCGAACACGAATCCCTATCGGGCAACCTCGACATCACCAAATACCAGAAGAAAAACGGAAATAGAACCATTTCCGGGGATTTTGAATTCACCGCCCAAGCCTTGAACGGCTCGGGAGAGGTCAGGCTTAACAACGGCGAATTCGAGCTTCGAACCAAATGAGGAGAGCCATTGTATCATTCATGGCCTTGCTTTTTTATTCAATCCTTCACTTTGCCCCGTTTCACTTCCTTTCCCTTTTCGTAAACGACCACACCGTCCGGATCGCCATTTTTTAAATACCCAATGGCTCGACCGTGTTTTTTCCCGTTCTTATAAGGGACCTTTTTTTTCAGGGTCTTACCATCCGGATAATAAATCTTCCAGACCCCTGTTTTTCGATCATTCTTATACGTTCCTTCCTTTTTAAGGTTTCCGCTATCCTTGTAAAAGAATTTCCAATGGCCCGTGGCCTTTCCCTTTTGAAACTTTCCCACCTGTTTTAGATTTCCATTTGGGAAATAGATCTTCCATTTTCCAGTGAAACGTTTGGATTCATTGTACTTCCCCTTTCCACGGAGTTTCCCGTTCAGGTAAAACCCTTCCCATGGGCCAACGGGCTTCCCGTTCGAATACTTCCCTTTCTCCTTTATGGGGCCCCGTGCCACACTATCGGTCTTGATCACCGGAACGGAATCCCGGGTATATCGGTAATATTTCTTGTAAATCCCCTCCCTTTTTCCGTTCTCGTATCGCACTTCCAGCTTGATAGCCCCATCGGGGTAATACCCAGTGAAAACACCATGAAGTTTCCCGTTTTTATAATGGCATTTTCGGTGAAGGGCGTTGTTGTGCTTTTTATAATATCCCAGAAAAAGGCTGTCGTAGGCCCCGTTCTTCTTCCAGGCAAGGATATCTCTGTTCCCACTTTTATAAAACTCTTTTACCCGCCCGTGCTGGATATTATCCTTAAAATCCCGGACAAACCTTAGGTTCCCGTTCTTATAATAGGCCTTCACCCGGCCATGGACGAGACCGTTTCGGTAAGGGGTTATCTCTTTGATCTTCCCATTCCTGAAATAGTGATAAACGGTATCATGAACCGTACCTTTCTCGTAAGGGACCTTTTGTTTCAGGGTCC
>CAYVSK010000068.1:12836-13910 GCA_964453635.1 uncultured Weeksellaceae bacterium
CCAGATACTGTCCAATTCACCCCGATCGTATTTCCCTTGCTGCCAAACATTCCCGTTTTTGTGATAAATGGTGTACCAGCCGTCTTTCAAAGGCTGGCCGCGGAATGTATCCAGATGAAAGACCTCTCTTACCGTGTTCCCGTCCGGATACCATGTGGTATCAACGGCTTGGGAATTAGCCCGTAAAGGAAGTCCCATGACAAGTATAAAGACCTGGCAGGCAAAGAAGGAAAGACCACGCATAGAAAAATCGGCCTATTGGATCACGATCTGAACGGCTTCAAGGGGTTTCTTTTCCCCATATTCCAGAATGGCAGCCAGTGCATAACGCCCTTTTTTCACGGCCTTTTCCGGAAGGGTTAAAGTATATTCCTGGTTTTTGCCAGGGAAAACCTCAACCTCTTTTTTCGGAAAATTTCGCTCCTTACCGGTCTTAACATTTACCAGGGATAACCAAACCCGCCCTTCCAGGATCTTTTCCCCGGTATTCACAACCTCGAATTCAAACTTCCTTAAGCTATCCCCAGGTGTATCCAATTCGTTCAAAGCCTTTATTTTCCCCTTGTTGTTCTCGTTGGATTCCGGGGACTGTTTGATCCAAACCGATATCCGGGGAATAATGTTGAGGCCCGCCCGGACTTCCTCACCCTTATCGGCCTCAGTAACGGATTGTTCCTTGACGGGTTTAACATGAAGGACGCCCCATCTTGTTTTATATCCGCCGGTGGGAACATTTAGGACCACTTCCACCTTACCCTCCTGATTGGGCTTCAGTTCCAAGACGGAGGGGTTCAGGGTGATCCAATCAACGATCGAATGATCCGTGCTTCCGGCTGCAGTGGGAACTTTTTTGCCCTTTTCGTTGATCTTGAAATCACTCAGGCTGAGCTGATATTTTTGCTTCTCCTGGGCATGGTTTTTAACGCGGAGGATCTGTTTTTGAGATTCCCCCGGTTCCGCATTGAATTCGATATCAACGGGGGCGACCTCGAAATTTTGGCCAAAAGCTGGTAGAACAGTAAAAAACCCCAATCCCACGCAAAAAAAGCACCCTTTTAAAAATATTCTCATAAC
>CAYVSK010000069.1:0-2526 GCA_964453635.1 uncultured Weeksellaceae bacterium
ATTCGGGCGGCGTCCAGGTGGGTGTCGAGAACGGGGCGATATCCGTGGACCACCTCGAATGCACCGGCGATGAAGAGATCGAGGCCCTGAAGGGAAGCGGTACGATGGCGAACCTCTTACCGGCCACGGCCTTTTTCCTGGGGCTGGAATACCCCCCTGCACGGAAAATGATCAACGCTGGTCTACCGGTAGGGCTGGCAACGGATTACAATCCGGGCTCCTGTCCTTCCGGAAGGATGGCCTTCACGACTTCCCTGGCCTGTATACGGATGGGCATGACCCCGGAAGAGGCGATCAATGCCGCCACCCTGAACAGTGCCTATGCCATGGACTGCGCCGACGAGATCGGCTCGATCGCCATTGGAAAAAAGGCCAATATCCAGATGACCAAAGCGATCCCTTCCTACGCTTTCATTCCCTATGCCTTCGGTAGCGACCTGACCGAGACCGTGATCATCGGCGACCAGATCCACCATTACAGCAAAAGTAGTCCCGCCCATGCGTCTTTATGAAGACCTGGATCTCATGGGCGCGGAGGATATCCGGGCCATCTGTTCCGACCGGCCAGGAGAGAAACGGCTGGGGCATTGCATTCAACCCCTGGATCCGTCCGGAAGTCTGGCCGAGGATCTCGGGGCCCATCCCGGGCGTTATGTGGTGCTCGGTGTACCAGAGGACATTGGCCCGAGGGCCAACCTTGGCCGGGGAGGGGCGAACAGTGCATGGGAAGCCTTCCTACCTGCCTTCCTGAACATTCAAAGCAATGTGACCCTATCGGGTGAACAGGTCCTTCTGTTGGGTTGTCTCCGCACGGAAGACCTTATGGAAGAGTGCGAAGGGCTGGACGGATCCGATGAAAATTCTCTGAAAAAGCTAAGGGAAAGCGTAGGGCTACTGGACGAGCGCCTGGCACCAGTGATCCGGGCGATCGTAGAAGCGGGAAAGGAGGCGGTCGTTATCGGGGGCGGCCACAACAATTCTTTCCCGAATATCAAGGGAGCGGCCGAAGGCTGCCACCATTATGGAATAACGAAGGGGCCAACGATGGGTTGTATCAACCTGGACCCCCATGCGGATCTCCGTCAAATGGAAGGACGCCACAGCGGGAATGGTTTTACGGCAGCAAAAGAGCTCGGCTACCTCGAAAAGTACGCCATGGTCGGGTTACACAAAAACCACAACTCCCGGCACATCCTCAACGAGCTTGCCAATGACCCGAAGCTCCATTACGCCACTTTCGATGACTTGGTGGAAGGGCGATTCAGTTTTGAGCATGCCTTGGAAAAAGCGTTGGATTTCATCGGCGAGCATCCCTATGGGATCGAGGTCGACCTGGATGCCCTGGCGAACGTCCCGGTCAGCGCCGAAACCCCATCCGGGTTCGCAGTAGAACAAGCCCGCTATTTCGTTATGCGGACCGCAAGCCTCCAGACCGTCCCTTACCTCCATATTGCTGAAGGCGCCCCCGCACTGCGCCCGGAAGAAGAGGGAAAAGTCGGGAAACTGATCGCATACCTGGTGAGTGACCACATCAGGAAACGAGAGAATCCCTGAGCCTTGTCGAACAAGGAAACGGTTTTTCCCGTTTAGAAAGGAAAGGGCATGCATTGACCAATTATAGCAGCGCCTTTGAACAGCAGGTCATCCGTCCCCCTATACCATTCTAGTGCTACGAAAAGCCTCCATAAAAAGCCGATCGAGCCGGGTCCTTCATTTTTTCCCTTTTAAGCTCGTCCTTCTCCATTTAAAGCGGAATCACCTGATCCTCCTCCTTTGGGTTCTTTTTTTTGGCTTCATTTCCGGTTCGGTCGGCACCAAGTACGGCATACCGAACCTCTTCCTGTACCCCGAATACCTTGGTGAAGTAAAGCTCTGGTCATTCGGGATATTGGGCTTTTCAACAGGAGGCTTCATCATGGCCTTCAACATCTTTACCTATGTCCTTCACGCTTTCCGTTTCCGTTTCATTGCCACGCTTTCACGGCCCTTTCTGAAGTTCAGCATCAACAACAGCCTGATCCCCCTCTTTTTCATTGCCTTTCATATATACCATTCAGTGGTCTATCAATACCGGGTGGAATTGGAAGCAGCTGACCGGATCCTCTTCAATATGGGGGGATACCTGGCCGGGATCGCCCTCTTCCTGATCCTCTCTTATTTCTATTTCGTTCGGACCAACAAAGACATTTATAAGATCCTCGGGAAGGAAGAGGTCGACCGTAAAGAACGTTTTGCCGGCTACCAACGGTCCTCGGAGTTCGCCCAAGAACGGGGAAAGGACCTAAGGACAACCCCGGCCGATGATCGCTGGCAAGTGATCACTTACCTGGCCAACCCTTTCCGGATCAAGCTGGCACGAAGCTCCGAGCACTATGAGGAGGGGGTCCTGAACCGGGTTTTCTTTCAGAATCACCTCAATGCCTCCATATTCAATGTTGTTACGATCGTGAGTTTTATTGTGATCGGTGCCTTCCGGGAATATCCCGTTTTCACCATTCCGGCCGGTGCGATCATTTTCCTCCTCTT